>NZ_QRKO01000012.1:64009-67630 GCF_003471985.1 Collinsella sp. AM15-2
CTCGTCGCGAGCCGCGCCACGCGAAGCCTTGGCAGCCGCTCCCCCGCCATCTCCGGGACGACGGCGCGTGACCTTGACCTCGCCATCCGAGACCTGATCGGCCACGGAGGGCACTGAGGGCTTCTGTTGCGCGCCCGAGGAATGGCGACGGCGCGGACGCGGCGCGCGCTCCTCCTCGCCACGTGACTTGCCGCCCTTGTCGGCAGACGCATCGGAGGCCGAGGGACCCTTGGAAGCGGCACCGGCCTCGCGAGCAGCTGCGGCGCGGAAGGCGTCCTCGCGCTCCTCGCTCGACAGATGACGGCGGCGGCGACGTGTGGGGTTCATGCCACCGCCGCGATTCTGCTGCTGGGGCTGCTGAACCTCGCGCTCGCGAGAGGCGTTCTTGCCCGCGGCTGCAGCCTCGGTAGCATCGCCCGAGCCCGCGCGCTTGCGACGACGACGGCCACCGGCGGCCTCCTCGGCCTCGGGTGCCTCGGCCTTGCCGCGGCCCTTTCCACGGCCACGGCCCTCGACCTGGCTCTGAGCAGCGCGGGTATCGGAATCGGCATCGCGACGACGGCGCTTGGGCATCGACGTGCCGGCAAGACGGTCGGCGCTCGACAGACCATCGCCCACGTCGACGCCGTTCTCGCGATCGAGCTCCATGAGCGCCAGACGCATCTCGGGCGACTCGATGCGCTCGAGCACATCGCGCGTCACGCAGTCGGGGCGGCAATTGCAGCCCTGCTCGGCAGCCTTCTTTTTGCAGCCCTCCGAGCAGGTCATATCGGCCAGGTTGACCTTAAAGACCTTGCCATTCTCCAGGCGCAGCACCAGCTGCTCGCGCGGCGTGTCATATTCCTGAATACGCGCCTTGCCAAGCGGCGTATCGATGAGCGTCTTCTTTTTGGGCGCACGGCTCTTAAAGTCCTTGTACGCCTCGAACTCATAGCGCAGGCAGCACATTAGGCGGCCACACACGCCGCTGATCTTGGAGGAATTGAGCGGCAGGTCCTGCTCTTTTGCCATGCGGATCGAGACGGGCTCAAATTGTCCGCCGAAGCGCGTGCAGCAGAGCTCCTGGCCGCACTGGGCATAGCCGCCCACCAGGCGGGTCTCGTCGCGCACGCCGATCTGGCGCATGTCGACGCGAATGTGCAGCGTCGAGGACAGGTCCTTGACGAGCTGGCGAAAATCGACGCGCTCCTCGGCGGCAAAGTAGAACACGGCCTTCTCGCCGCCAAACAGGTACTCGACGCCGACCGGCTTCATCTCGAGGTCGAGCTCTTTGACCAGACGGCGGAAATCGACCATGGCCTCGTCACCCTGGATGGCCAGGTCGTCGGCAAGCTGCAGGTCGATGTCGCTCGCCACACGCAGCACGGGCTTGAGCGGCTGACCGATCTCGTCTTGCGGTACCTCAAAGGGATCGGCCGTGACCAGGCCGATCTCGGTTCCGCGCTCGGTGGAGCAAATAGCGTAATCTGCCTCGAGGATATCCAGGTCCTGCGGGTCAAACCACAGGTCGCGCGAGGCGTAGGTAAACTTAACGGGTACGACTAACGGCATTTCAGTGCCTTCCTGATATCGAACAGCATGACCTCGATGGCCAGCTGGGGAGTAACGTTTCTGGCGATGTTGCGCTCGGCGGTCGCGACCGCCTCGAGCGCCTGGGTGGCACCCGCAACATTGGTCGCGGCGGCAAGCCGACCGATCGTGTCGCGCACGTCCTCGTTCACCACGTCGGCTGCCTCGTCCTGAAGTGTCAGCAGCACGTCGCGCATGAGCGTCCGCGCGCTCGCCAGCGCTTCCATGATACCCGAACGCTCGCGCGCGTTGAGTTCGCGCTTGTTGCGGTCCTCAAGCTGCTTCAATGCTCCACGCGACAGGTAGTCGGCGTTTTGCTCGAGTACCTTTTCCTGCGTGGACTTGACCTCGGCAAGCGGCGCCTTGACGGCGACGATGAGCGACTTGGCGCGACTGAGCACGTCGGCCTCGTCGGCGGCAATGAGTGAGTCGATGGCACGGACCATCTGACGGCGGGCGTCCTGGCGCTCGGCGCTCTTGAGGAACTCGATGCCGCGTGTGGGGCTTCCCGCCACGGCGACCGCCATGCGGCAACGCGCAGGGTCCTGACCGGTGGCGCGGCTCACGGCCTGCGCGGCGACGGCGGGCGACACCAGCCGAAACGGCACGCACTGGCAACGACTCACGATAGTGGGCAGCATCACGTCGGCCGAGGTGCCCAGCAAGATAAACATAACGCCCTCGGGCGGCTCCTCGAGCGTTTTGAGCAGTGCGTTGGCGGTGTTGGCACGCAGTTGCTCGGCACGGTCGATGATGTAGACCTTGGCGTTGGCACGGATGGGCGCCAGTGGCACGTCATCGAGCAGCTCGCGGGTCTGGGCAATGAGGTAACCCGTGGCGCTCTCGGGCGTGTAATAGTGCACGTCGGGGTGCGTATGGCGGGCGACGCGCACGCAGCTATCGCATGAGCCGCAGCCATCCTGCTCGCACAGGAAGGCTTGGGCGAGCGCCCACGCGGCGTCGAGCTTGCCCGCGCCGGGAGCGCCCAAAAACAGGTAGGCGTGCGATGCGCGACCGCTAGCGACGGCATTGGTCAAAAAGTCACGCACGCGCTCTTGGGTGTCGAGCTTGGCCAGCAGGCTTGCCTGAGCGGGGGCCATGTTACTCGGCCTCCTTGGCAAGCGCGGCGGCGACGGCTTCCTGCGGAATGTCGAGACCGTACGCGCGAACCTGCTCGACCGTCTTCTCGAAGACTTCCTCGACGGTCGTAGTGGCGTCGATGAGCTTTACGCGGTCTGGCTCCTCGGCAGCAATGGCACAAAATCCCTGGTACACACGCTCCTGGAATGCCATGCCCTTAGCCTCCATGCGATCTGCCGCGCCACGGGCTGCCATGCGTAGCGCCGCCTGCTCGGGCGTGATGTGGTAGACGAGCGTGAGCGCCGGGTGCGTTCCCGCGACGGCCAGGTTGTTGGCGTCGCGCACCATCTGGCGGTCGAGGCCATCGGCAAACGCCTGGTAGCAGGTCGTGGAATCGTAGAAGCGATCGCACAGGACCACCTTGCCGGCCGCAAGGGCGGGGGCTATGACCTCGTGTACCAGCTGGGCACGCGCAGCCTCGTAGAGCAGCAACTCGCAGGTGTCGCCCATCGCCATATTGGCGGGGTCGAGCAGCAGGGCGCGGATCTTTTCGCTGATGGCGGTGCCGCCCGGTTCGCGCAGGCTCACAACCTGGTGGCCAGCGAGCTCGAGCGCGCGGGCAAGCAGGCGCGCCTGCGTGGACTTGCCGGCACCGTCGACGCCCTCGAGCGTGATAAAGCTATGTTGAGCAGGCTCAAAAGCCATGGGCGCAGCCCCTTCCTACAAGGCGCGTAAATGCAGATATAACAACCAAGCCATGATACCCCAGCGTCCGGCGCACCCCAAATCGAACCTAGTCATTAGGGCGGCAGTTAGGGACGATCCTAAACTGCCGGCAGAAAAGGAACGTCCCCAACTGCCGGCTAAAGTTGCGGTGAAATAGGGACTGATTGAAGCTCTGAGACCGCCAAACAGTCCCTATTTCGGTTGATTTCCGATCTCAGCCGAACACATTGAGCGGATAGGCCATTC
>NZ_QRKO01000013.1:0-66894 GCF_003471985.1 Collinsella sp. AM15-2
AGTAGCGTCGAAGGTTGACAAAACTATAGGAACACCCAATGACTAAGTTGCAGGTGGCGGCGGTTGTGTTACACTAACGCTGCGTAGTTGACGCAATCATCTCGATACAGATCAATGATGTCCGTCGTTTTGAACGGAACTAGACTGTTTAGCCGCCCTGAAGGTTTATGCAGGGAGCATGTGATCACAGGGCTTGAAAAGAAAGTTGAGCAAACACTGTGTCTGATCAACAGCAAGAAAACGAAATAACGACGACGCAGGCCGCTCCCGCTGCACCGGTTGCGTCGGACCAGGTCGCGGCGCCCGCTCAAGCCTCGGCTCCTGAGACGCCTAAGGCTGCTTCGACGCCTATGCCTGTAGCGGCTGAGAAGGCCGTGCCTGCAACTGGTGAGGAGGCTGCTCCGGCAAAGCCCAAGCGCACGCGCCGCACGGCCAAGCCTGCCGCTGACGGCGAGGAGGTCACCAAGCCAAAGCGCCGTACCACGCGCACGACGCGCGCCAAGCTCACCGTTGCAGCTGACTCCTCGGCGCCGATTTCCGATGAGGTCGCGCAGGCACGTGCGTTGGCGCAGATTAGCGAGGCTCAGGTGGTGCGCGCCCGCCGTCGTGCTGCCGAGCGCGAGGCCGCGGCTCTGACCGAGCTTGCAGCTCCGTCTGTACTCGAGACCCCTGCCGCCACCGAGGTTCCTGCCGCCGACCAGCCGACCGAGAAGCTGGCACCGCGCACACGCCGTCGCACGGCTGCTAAGGCCGAGCAGGTTGCGGAACAGGTAGTCCCCGAGCCCACTGAGACTTCGGTCCGTTCCGCGGCAGGGGAGGGTGCATCGTCTGTTGAGCCCGCTGCGCCTGTCGAGGCCAGCGAAGTTCCCGTTGTCGATCCGGCTTTGCGCCCGCACCGTCGCGGTCGCAAGCCTAAGGCCTTTGTCGAGGCCGAGAAGGCCGCAGCCGCAGCCGCCGCCGCTCGGGATGCTGCGGCGACCGCCAAGTCCTCAACTGCTGCCGATGAACCCGTCCAGGATGCTACGACTTCCGAGGCCGTTTCTGCCGATGCCGAGCCCGCCGACGTCCGTCCCGGTCGCAGGCGTCGCACTGCTGCTAAGCGCACGTCCAAGGCTAAGGCTGCCAAGAAGGGCGCGTCCGAGGATTCCACCGAGACGACCGCCGATGTATCGACTGATGCCGCCGAGCCCCAGGACGTCGAACAGCCTGCATCCGAGAAGCCCAAGCGCGGTCGCAAGAAGTCCGTTAAGGCCAAGGCCGCCGAGCAGCATGCTGATGTCGAAGCGCAGGTTGATTCTGGCGCCGAGGCCAATGACGCCGCCGCGGCCAATGTTGACACCGCCGCAACCGATGGTGCCGCCCCCGCTGAGGGCGAAGACGGCACTCGTCCCAACCGTCGCCAGCACAAGCGCAACGACGAGCGCAACGAGCGTAAGGACGACCGCAACAACGACCGTCGCAACCGCCAGCGCGATCGCAAACAGCGCAACAAGGAGCGTAATGCCGCTCCCACCGAGCCCACGCTTTCGCGCGAGGAACTCGCGGCCATGAAGGTCGCTGAGCTGCGCGAGAAGGCTAAGGAGTTCGAGATCGAGACGACCGGCAAGAAGAAGGCCGAGCTCGTCGAGGAAATCTACGTCACCGCTGCGAAGGCCGAGGGCTTCCGCGACATCAAGGGCATTCTGCAGATTCGCCCGGACAGCTCCGGCATCATCCACGCCCATGGCTACATGAAGTCCAACGACGACGCCTTCGTGCCCGCCTACCTCATCCGCTCCGCGCGCCTGCGCACGGGCGACGTCATCGAGGGCTCGCTGCGTCCTTCGCGCGGCGGCGACAAGCGCGCCGGCCTCGCCAAAATCACGACCGTCAACGGTCTGGACCCCGAGCAGATTCGCAACCGTCCCAAGTTCGGCGACCTCACCCCGGTCTATCCCAACGAGCCGCTGCGCATGGAGCACGGCAAGGATTCCATCACCGGTCGCGCCATCGACATCGTGTCGCCGATTGGCAAGGGCCAGCGCGGCCTGATCGTGTCCCCGCCCAAGGCCGGCAAGACCACGATCCTCAAGAAGATCTGCCAGTCTATCTCGATTAACAACCCCGAGGTGCACCTCATCTGCCTGCTCGTCGACGAGCGCCCCGAAGAGGTCACCGATATGCAGCGTTCCATCAAGGGTGAGGTTGTGGCGTCGACCTTCGATATGCCTGCCGACAACCACACCCGCGTGGCAGAGCTCGTCATCGAGCGCGCCAAGCGCATCGTGGAGCTGGGTGGCGATGTTGTGGTGGTGCTCGACTCCATCACGCGTCTTGCCCGTGCCTACAACTTGGCGGCGCCCGCCTCAGGCCGCATCCTTTCGGGCGGCGTCGATTCGGCGGCCCTGTATCCGCCCAAGCGCTTCCTAGGCGCAGCCCGCAATATCGAGAACGGTGGCTCGCTCACCATCCTGGCCTCTGCCCTCATCGACACCGGTTCCAAGATGGACGAGGTCATCTTTGAGGAGTTCAAGGGCACCGGCAACATGGAGCTTAAGCTCGACCGCGACCTGGCCGACCGCCGCATCTTCCCGGCTATCGACCCCGTTGCCTCCGGTACGCGTAACGAGGATCTGTTGGTCGACGAGCAGATGCGTCCGTTTGTCTTTGGTCTGCGTCGCATTCTTGCCGGCATGAACAACACCGAGCGCGCGGCCGCATCGTTTATCAAGGGTCTTAAGGGCACCAACACCAACCAGGAGTTCCTGGTGCGTTCGGCCAAAAAACACAGCGACTACGAGCAGACGTTCTAGGTTGTCATCCACACGCAGCGATAGTCATCAATGCGATAAAGGGTCGGGGCTTTGAGCCTCGGCCCTTTTCTATAGCGCCGCTCCGCGCTTATTTTTGACCGTAAGACCGACGAGCAGCAGGTTTCCCGTTTCAATCCGACATCGTCGCTTGCAATCGGCAGGGCGGTTTCGCATAATAGCTTTTAAGCTTCGCGACGGAAAACGCAGATGAAACGAACCATATACCGTTGCTTTGGGGCATAGCCCCGCTTCATCTTCTCTCGCGCAGCCAACTGAATGATGCGATTTGGGTGCTGGAAGATGGGGAGAGCTCATGGCTTCTTCTGATGCAACACAACGAGCAGTCCTTGCCGGACTTTCGTGCGGGATCGGCCTTGCCGCTCCCGTGGTTATGTATGCCGCGACGCTGCCGTTTTCGTCGGTGAACGAGACGGTCGTGGCGGGTGCGGTTCCCTTCGCCGTGGGCGCGGTGGCGGGCGTGGGTATCTATGCCGCCTCGCTGGGTATCTCCGAGTATCGTGCGCAGCGTGAAGAGCGTCTGTTCCAGCCCGATGCCATGGGCGGTGCCGCCAATCTCAATCAGCATCAAAGCGAGTTCAAGACCGCCTCGATTCCAGCTCAGCAGCAGGATGCGACTCCATACGCTGCGGCTTCTGCTTTTCAGGCTCAGTCGGAGCAGTCTACCTCGGCATTCCTTTCCGGCCTGACTGGTGCGTTCCAACGCCGTCATGCCGACGATGGTGTCCCTACCATCGCTCGAGCCGCAGATGCTATGGACGAGGCCGAGGCTTGGTCCATGATCGACAGCATGCTCGACGACGATTCGCCGGTTAGCTGCGACCCTGCGCGCTCGCGCGACGTCTATCAAGTCGCCATCGACGAGCTCACCAACGGCGGGCAGACCGGCTCCTTCAATCGCGATGACATCGCCGCTGCGGCACGCGCCGTGTCGGGCTCCCAGGCCGCCCCTGCGGGCAGCACGGCGGCTTTCGTGGCACTCGTTGCCAACGCGGCAGCCAATAACGCCTGCAGCGCTACCTCGGCGGACGCGAACGCTTCTGCCGACAATTCGTACGTTGATGAAGCCATGGCCGCGGACGAGGAGGCCGTTGCCGCCCGCCGCGCCGCCGAAAGCTCGCTTTGGGGCGCTCCTGCCCGGCAGCAGGCGGCCGAGGCTGCGCCGTACAACGCAAACCTCGCCAGCATGCCTATCATCTCCGGTGTCGCGGACATCGATCTCGATGACCTCGATGAGCCTGCAGCCATCACCGCAACGATTGATGCCCAAGACCGCATCGACACCGGCGACCTTCCGGATGCCTCGCTTGAGGTTGATGTCCCCATGGCCGATTACTCGGGCCACGAGGACATGTGGGCCGCCGCCACCGCGATTCTGGATGAGATTGACGAGCCTGCTCCTGTTGCAGCTCCCGCTCCCGTCGCTGCCCCTCAGCCTGCTGCCCCCGCCTATGTCGGCCGTCACAGCGCTGTGTTCCCTGAGGATACTGCCCGCATCTCGCGCGAGAGCATCGAGCGAGCCGAGGCTATTGCCGCCGGCATTATGGAAAATCGTCGTCACGAGCGCGTCAATCAGATCCTCGAGGAAGAGATCGAGCGCCTGCAGTCCTCAACCGCCAAGCGTACGGGCCGTGCCTATCTGAGCGTTATCGAGGGCGGTACCGCCAGCTTCGCGCCGCTCCGCGCGGAGGCATAACTTCTGCATGGTTAAGATCAATCGAAAATGGGCGGTCGTGACCTGCCTGATGGCGCTCTTGATCTGGGGCAATTCGCTGGTTCCCGGCTCGGGGTCGGGCTCGCTGAGCCTAACGGTCATGGAAGCTATCCGCGATTTCCTGCACGGCGTGGGACTTCCATATGCATGGGTGACCAACTTTGTTGTTCGCAAGTGCGCGCATTTTACCGAGTATATGGTGCTCGGCATCCTGGCAACGCATGCCTTTGATTATGAGGGGCGGCGCACCTTTGACGTGCTGCTGCCCACGGCGGTGTTCCTGCTGCTGATTCCCTCGATCGACGAGACGATTCAGCTCTTTGTACCGGGACGCGCCGGCATGATCACCGATGTGATGATCGACTGCTGTGGAGCGGCAACGGGCGTTGTGCTCCGATATCTCTTACGGCCGCTGATGCGCGCCAAAAAAGCCGCCTAGGACGTATTGTTTGGTCCTAGGCGGCCTTTTTTATTTGAGAGCTTATATGAGGCGTGGTGGCGTCGTTCCGTAGGTCGGATTTGCCGGGCGCGCCACGTCCTGTGGGTGCGTCTGCTACTGAAGCGCCTGTGCGCCCAGGGCCAGGCAGCCCATAATGCCCTGCTTGCCCTCGAGGCTGTTGTTGACGATGTAGCTATCGATGTCGGCCATCTCGGGCGTGACGATGTAGCCGTTGAGCATCTCGGCGCACTTCTTGCGTGCGAGCGGCACGATGGGGGTGTGGTCGGCCACGCCGCCACCGATGACGATCTTCTGCGGTGCGTAGCACAGGATGTAGGTCATGAGCGCCTGCGCCAGATAGCCGGCGAGCAGGTCCATGGCCTCCGGGTCATCGGCCATCTCTCCGGCGCTCTTGCCACCCCAGCGCTTTTTAACGCCGGGGCCAGCGATGAGGCCCTCGAGGCAGTTGTCGTGGAAGGGGCAGCCGCTGTGCTCGCCAATGGTGTCGCGCGGGTCGCGCGTGACCAGGATGTGACCGGCCTCGGGGTGCATCATGCCGTGCACGAGCTGGCCGCCCGAAAGCACGCCGGCGCCCACGCCGGTGCCGATGGTCAGATACACCACGTCCGTGAGGCCTTGGGCGCAACCAAAGGTGACCTCGCCCAAGCAGGCGACGTTGACGTCGGTATCGTAGCCGCAGGGAATGTCGAGCTCGTTTTGAATGGTGCCCAGCAGGTCAAAGTAGCGCCATGCCGTCTTGGGGGTCTCCAAGATCTTGCCATATTGGGACGAGGCAGGGTTGACTGCGGTGGGGCCAAAGGCGCCGATGCCCAGCGCGGCGATGCCCTTGTCGGCAAACCATGCGTTGACGGCCTCGACGGTCTCCTACGGGGTCGTGGTCGCAATCTGCTCGCGTTCCAGGACCGTGCCGTCTGCATAGCCCGTGGCGCAGACCATCTTGGTGCCGCCGGCCTCGAGCGCTCCGATAAGCTGCTGCTCTGCCATAGTATTCCTCTCTGGGACGAGTCGCTCCGTGACTAAAGTATAGCGCTCTAAAAAATAAATGAGGTCGCTATAAAAAGAAACCTCGTGGCCCAACGGGTTCACGAGGTTTCTTTAGTGCCTTTAGTTACTGACCGTCCTTACCCGCGCGGCTCGATTTTATCACGCAGAGACTTGAGGTTCTCCAGCGCCGCGTTAAGCGTCTCGTCTCGCTTGGCAAAGTGGAAGCGGATGAGGTGGTTGACGGGCTCGCGGAAGAAGCTGGAGCCCGGAACGGAGCCCACGCCCACCTTGGAGGCCAGATCCTCGCAGAAGTCGAGGTCGCTGTCATAGCCAAACTCAGAGATGTCCATCATCACGTAGTACGCGCCCTGCGGCACGTTGTGCGTGAGGCCGATGCTGTCGAGTCCCTGACAGAACACGTCGCGCTTGGCGGTGTAGAGGTCGAGGACCTCCTGGTAATAACTGTCGTCGAAATTGAGGGCAGTGACGACGGCTTCCTGCAGGGGCGCGGCGGCGCCGACGGTGAGGAAGTCGTGGACCTTTTTGATACGCTCGGTGATCTGGGCTGGGGCAATGGTGTAGCCCAGGCGCCAGCCGGTGATGGAGTACGTCTTAGACAGCGAGCTGCAGCTGATGGTTCGCTCGAACATGCCGGGCAGCGTGGCCATATAGACGTGTTCGTGGGGAGCGTAGACGATGTGCTCGTACACCTCGTCGGTGATGCAGTAGGCGTCGTACTTCTTGCACAGGTCGGCAATAAAAGTGAGCTCCTCGCGCGTAAAGACCTTGCCACAGGGGTTGGACGGGTTGCATAGGACGATCGCCTTGGGATCGTTGTCGCGGAAGGCCGCCTCGAGGACCTCACGGTCGAAGTCAAAGGTGGGCGGGTTGAGCGGCACATAGATGGGCTCGGCGCCCGAGAGAATGGTGTCAGCGCCGTAGTTCTCGTAGAACGGCGAGAAAATGACGACCTTGTCGCCGGGGTTCGTGACCGTCATCATGGCGGCCATCATGGCCTCGGTGGAGCCGCAGGTGACTACAATATTCTCGTTGGGGTTGATCGGCATGCCCATAAAGTGCTCCTGCTTGGCGGCAAGCGCCTCGCGCATGGCCTGAGAGCCCCAGGTGATGGAGTACTGGTGGTAGAGCGGCTTGGGATCGGTGGCGATGGTGCTGAGGCTATCGAGCAGCTGCGCCGGGGGATCAAAGTCGGGGAAGCCCTGTGACAGGTTGACGGCGCCATACTTGTTGGAGATGCGCGTCATGCGACGGATGACGGAATCGGTAAACGTTGCCGTGCGGTTGGAGAGTTCTTTCATGCCGGTCCTTTCGAGCATTTGCAGTGGGGCAAGTTTACTCCTATGAAACCGGTGGGAAATGCTCGAAATGGTCTCGAAAAACTCTTTTCAAAATTCTTGAAAATTGGGGCTTGCATCGCGTGGCGTTCCTTGCAATAATAGTCGAGCGCGAAGCGCACAGGACACGGTGGGTGTAGCTCAGTTGGCTAGAGCGACGGGTTGTGGTCCCGTAGGTCGAGGGTTCGAGTCCCTTTACCCACCCCAGTTCTTGCTTCGTGTTGATATCGGGTCGTTAGCTCAGTTGGTAGAGCAGGGGACTCTTAATCCCAAGGTCCAGGGTTCGACCCCCTGACGGCCCACCACACGATATCTCCTCTAAAGTCCGCTACGACAGACTTTAGTTTTGGGTCGTTAGCTCAGTTGGTAGAGCAGGGGACTCTTAATCCCAAGGTCCAGGGTTCGACCCCCTGACGGCCCACCCAAAGTATGTTAAAGCGACTGGCTTAGGCTGGTCGCTTTTTTGTTGACCTCGCATGGGGTCGAACCCGTCGGGGCGCGAAGCTGAGGAAATGCGTAAGCATTTACCAGCGCAGCGCGCAAGGCGCAAAGCGCCGAAGCGGCCGCCTGCAAAGCAGGCTGACCCCCTGACGGCCCACCAAAGCATGTTAAGACGGTCAGCGATAGTTGACCGTCTTTTTTGTTGACCTTTCATGGGGTCGAACCCGAAAGGGCACGGCCGCTTTCACAGATCGAGTCTACCCTGGGGATCGGTAAAACCGTCAGTACCTTCCTTGAGTTTCTTCTCGTCTGCCTTCACGCGACGCTCGAGCTTTTTTGTATCTTCGGCAGGCGGTAGGTTCTCAGGTACAATTCCGCGGTCGATGAGGCTGCCACGCACGCTTGTGTTGTTCTCGACGTGCTCTTGCTTGATCTGGTCCAGACCGTACAGGTCGTGTTCCTCGGCGTTGAAGGCCGTCATCGAGTTCGTAAGGTCCTTTGCTTTGATGAGAACATCGGCTAGCCCGTCCGCCAATGCCGAGCTCTTGGATACGCCGAGCTGTTGCTTCATTTCCGCCGTGCTTCTGCCGCCGAATAACGCTTCATCGCCCTTCGACTTGATGATTGCGAATCCTTTGGAGTCCACGCCGCGTTTGAACGCAATACCCGAGAGCTGTTTCTCTGAATCAGATAGCGAGTGGCGCGCCTGCAAGCGCTGAATCTCTGCGAAGCGCTGCTCTATGAGCTCTTGGCGGCGCGTCTGCACGGCGAAGTACGCCTGTGCGAGCGCGATTTCTTGCTTGTTTGAATCTCCGTTCTGGGCGATTAAATAGCATGCATAGCGCGTAAGTTTGTAGTCTTTAACCGCGCGAGCGGCGACACCGGCAGTTACCATTTTCGTGGTGTCACGAAAATGGGAATCAACTGGAGTTTTGTTTGTTTCGCACGAGACTTTTGCCCTCTTAACAACTTCGGCAAAGTTCTCCCATCGAGTGTACCCCATGGGTTCCATTAAATCGCGTGCGAGCCAATACTCAACGCCGTCTTCCACATTGGCGTAGCTATCAAGTTCGACACGCCACTTCTCGATATCTCTACTGTCCATATCTCCTCCTCGCTGATCTATTGTCTATGCGCGCTTTGCCCGCTCTGTACTCAGAATAAGGATACGCTGCCGTGCGGACACGAATGGGCCCCGTGCCACTTCGAGGTCACGGGGCCCATGGATATCGATTAGTTGTGCTCTGCTCTAGATAGGTGTCCAGTTTAATTCGATCGATAGTGCGAACCCAGGCTTTCGGTCCGCTTGCGCATGGCTTTGACCATCTCCGTTGCCAGCTGATTCTGCGATTGCAGGCGGGCGAGGGCTGCGATCTCGCTGTCATTGGCATGCGGCTTGCTCAGCGCAGTTGCCTCGTCTTTCAGGCTTTCAAGCTGTTGCAGGGCCTTGGATAGACCTGCTTCGGTCCTGTTGATCATGCAATAGGTGCTCATCGTGTGCTTAAGGCTGTGTGTCAGGCGTTCGGCATCTGTTGTGGCAATGCCATACTGAGGGAGGGCGATATCCATCGGAGCGGCCGCCTCGGGAGCGTCCAGCGCTGCTCGAGCTGCCGATGCGCCCGCGATGCGCCCGAATACGATGCCATTGGCACTCGACAAGCCGCCGATGCGGTCGGCGCCGTGCATGCCGCCTGTTGCCTCACCGCAGGCGTAGAGGCCCTCAACGCCCGTGTACGCGGTCTTGTCGATTTTGATACCGCCGTTGGCGGCGTGGGCATACATCGCCACGCGCATCTCGTCGGTCGGCGCGATGCCGTGCTCGTCTTGTAGCCAGGTGGCAAAGGTCTGCACAAACTCGGGGACGTCCTCGCGGGGGAAGTCGTAGTGGAGCGCCAGGTCTTCGGCTCCCGCTTGGTCGATGGCTAGGTCGATAGCGCGAGAATCCAGACGCGAAGTGAAGGGACCATATCCGGAGCGTTGCTCGAGCAGATCGTTTAGCTTGCCGTCGGCAATATCGACCGACTGGTCGAACTTGACGTAGCGCCAGGTCTTCTCGTTAAATACAAGGTTTCGCTTGGGCTCGATGAAGCCGGGCATCATCTGCATGAACTCTATATTAGTAAGTGTTGCGCCGTGCGCCAGCGCGATGGCCTGCGAGGAGCTGAGCACATCAGCCGACGTAAGGCTGCGCTCGAACAGGCCGCTTGTGCCACCGGCTGCGATGATCGTGGCCTTGGCAGCAAAGGGCACGATTTGATTTTCGGTGAGGTCGTAGAGCACGGTTCCGGTTATTCTGCCGTTCGTGTCCTCAACAAGGTCGATAAGCTCATGGCGGGGGAGCAGGCGAATGCCGAGCGACTCGATCCGGGCTGTCAGAGCGTCCTCAAGGGGTTTGCGGGTGAGGCCGCGCCACATGCGCGTCTTGTGGTCAAAGCAGGGGATAAACTGCTTTTGCTGGGCGCTCTCGGCGCTTTGCGGACGCTGGAGCTCAACGCCCAGGTCTTGCTCGAGCCATTCAATTGCCTGGGGAATGCCGTGGACAAACGTCTGGACAAGCTCGGGGTCGGCGACGCCGCCACCAACGGTCTGGATGGTATCGATGAGGTCTTGTTCGTCGTCTTCGTTAACGGGTCCGATAAGCTCCAGGCCCCAGGTTCCGGGGAAGAAGCTCGATCCACTCATAGTCTTGCCGGCGCTTGCCACAGCGACGGTTGCGCCCGTGCGTGCCGCTTCGATGGCGGCGCAAAGGCCCGCAATGCCAGATCCAATTACCAGTACATCAGTCGATTCCATCGGATTCCTTTCTCGTCCGGCGCATTGTCGCATGGGTGATCGGCAATGGGGCCGCAAAGACTCGGCAAATCGGTAAAGGGCAAATATGGCAGGTGGGCGTCATGGACGTTCTGACGCTCCGTCTCATCACATCTCGTATTTCGCCCCAACTGATATATCGGCATTAGCTGCCCTGCGACAGCGTAAACAAAAAGAGCCGCTACCCCGAAAGGTAGCGGCTCCAAAGCTCAACTATGTGAGCATCGCGCGGGCGCGACTAGGCCTTGAGGGCCTCCTCGACGGCGACAGCGCAGGCGACGGTGGCACCGACCATGGGGTTATTGCCCATGCCGATGAGACCCATCATGTCGACGTGCGCAGGCACGGAGGAAGAACCGGCGAACTGGGCGTCGGAGTGCATGCGGCCCATGGTGTCGGTCATGCCGTAAGAGGCAGGGCCGGCGCCCATGTTGTCCGGGTGCAGGGTACGGCCAGTGCCGCCACCAGAAGCGACGGAGAAGTACTTCTTGCCAGCCTCGAGGCGCTCCTTCTTGTAGGTGCCAGCGACGGGGTGCTGGAAGCGCGTGGGGTTGGTGGAGTTACCGGTGATCGAGATGTCAACGTTCTCGTGCCACATGATGGCAACGCCCTCGCGGACGTCGTCGGAACCGTAGCAGTTAACGGCAGCGCGGGGACCATCGGAGTAGGGGATGGTCTCGACGACCTTGAGCTCGCCCGTGTAGTAGTCGAACTGGGTCTTCACGTAGGTGAAGCCGTTGATGCGGGCGATGATCTGAGCGGCGTCCTTGCCCAGACCGTTGAGGATAACGCGCAGCGGCTTCTTGCGAGCCTTGTTGGCGTTCAGAGCCAGGCCGATAGCGCCCTCAGCGGCAGCGAAGGACTCGTGGCCAGCCAGGAAGGCGAAACACTCGGTGTCGTCGGAGAGCAGCATAGCGCCCAGGTTGCCGTGGCCCAGACCGACCTTGCGGTCCTCGGCGACGGAGCCGGGAACGGTGAAGGCCTGGATGCCCTCGCCGATGATGGCGGCAGCCTCAGAAGCGGTCTTGGCGCCACGCTTGACAGCGAGAGCGCAACCGAGGGTGTAGGCCCACTCGGCGTTCTGGAAGGCGATGGACTGGGTGTTGTTGACGATCTCACGCGGGTTGAAGCCCTTGTCGGTGCAGATCTGCAGAGCTTCCTCGAGGGAGGCGATGCCGTTGTCGGCGAGGCACTTGTTGATCTTGTCAGCGCGGCGCTCGTAACCTTCGAACGTAACAGTCATAGTTATTTCCCTCCCTTTCTACTCGTGAACCGGGAACACGCTGGCGACGGAGTGAGTCTCCTCGTCGGTGCGCGGGTCGATGTACTTGGCAGCGTTCTCCCACTGACCATAGTGGCCCATAGCGCCAGCGATGGCCTCCTCGGGGGTCTTGCCGGCCTTGACGGCGTCGGTGAACTTGCCGAGGTTCAGGAACTCGAACGCGATGATCTCGTTCTTGTCGTTGAGAGCCATGCGGGTGACGTAGCCCTGAGCGAGCTCGAGGTAACGAGCGCCCTTGGCCTTGGTGCCGAACATGGTGCCGACCTGAGAGCGAAGGCCCTTGCCGAGGTCGTCGAGGGAGGCGCCCACGGGCAGGCCGCCCTCGGAGAACGCGGTCTGGCTGCGGCCGTAAACGATCTGCAGGAAGATCTCGCGCATAGCAACGTTGATGGCGTCGCAGACGAGGTCGGTGTTGAGGGCCTCGAGGATGGTCTTACCGGGAAGGATCTCGGAAGCCATGGCGGCAGAGTGGGTCATGCCCGAGCAACCGATGGTCTCAACGAGGGCCTCCTCGATGATGCCGTCCTTGACGTTCAGCGTGAGCTTGCAGGCGCCCTGCTGAGGTGCGCACCAACCCACACCGTGCGTAAGACCGGAGATGTCGGAAATCTCCTTAGCCTGGACCCACTTGCCCTCCTCGGGGATGGGTGCGGGGCCGTGGTATGCACCCTTGGCAACGGGGCACATGTTCTCCACTTCCTGTGAGTACTGCATGCCTCTCCTCTCTATCGTGTTGGCGTCCCGTCTGGGGGTCGTGGCTGGCGATTGCCGGGCGACCCTTCGAAAGGGACATGACATGCAGCCCCTATAATACCGCGAAATGCACGGAATATTCGGCGAACGGCTCAGTTTTCGTAGCGAGAAGTCCGGAAGTTTTAATTGAAACGGTTTAACTATATGTTCTGTGGTCGCGAATTTCCGTAGAAGGGGTTCGTCTTGGGCAAGCTTTTGGTCAGCTCTTGTATGCGTTGCGGGGTCTGACCTGTTGCAACGGTGCCGTTCGCCGCCCGTTTACTGCCTTTGGCCGCGCGAGTGTATTGTTTTGCGTGAATGTTTTGATGGCACGCTTCAATCGTGCTGTATTGGATGGCAATCAGATCCCGGCGAAGGGAGCGCCATGCAGCGCGTTTGGAGAACGGTTACCGGCTTTTACCATGTCTGTGCCCGCGGTGTGGGCAAGCAGCTCATCTTTGAGGGCGATGAAGACCGGTGGGAGTTTTTGGAGCTGATGCGTGATTGCTGCCGCGAGGCGGGCGTGACGGTTGTAGCCTGGTGCCTTATGGGCAATCACGTGCATTTGGTGCTTGCAGATTACGAGGACGCGATGAGCGCGGCGATGCACCGGCTGCTTTTGACGTACGCGCGGCGGTTCAATAAACGCACGGGGCGCACGGGGCATCTGTTCCAGAACCGTTTTGACCGGCGCTCGCTCGATACCGACTGGCAGGTGATGGAGGCTATTCGCTCCGTACACGCCGATCCACAGGAGGCGGGCGTTGGCCTAATCGAGCGTTATCCCTGGAGCAGCTTTGCGGAGCATCTGCGCGCTTACGACAGTGATGCGGCAGATGCCACGAGGGGATTTTCCGATCCTTCTTGCATGCTTGAGCTTTTTGGTTCTGCCGAGGCCTTTGCTGCCTATTCGCTTTCGACGCCCGAGGGCGGCGAGCCAACGCTGGGCGATATGAAAGAGACGGAGTGGGAACGCCACGCCTTTGCCGACAAGTTGGCGAAGAGCCTCGGGGTTCCGCTCCGCGGGGTTAAAGCCGCACCGCCGGCGCGGCGCGATACCGTTATTGTTGGATTACACGATGCCGGTTTCACGGTGCGCCAGATTGAGCGCTATACCGGGATTGGCAAAAGTACCGTCTCTCGTATTGTGCGTGCCCGCGCGCGGACGGCGATGCGGACTGGCGGAAACGTGATGTAGGATCGCCTGTGCACCGCAGATGGGGTCGTCCATACGCCGCAACAAGCGTTCAAAAGCTTGGTGCGGTAACTGCACTTCTTAATATGCATAGAACAATCGCCATCTTGCATAAAATAAGGGCTCAGTCCGGGTTTGCCCGTGCCTACCCCCATCTGCGCCGTGCAAAAAACGGAGTTTTCAGCATCGCGGTACTGCCACTACCGTCGCAATTTTGCAACATACGGGCCCCGAAACTATTTATGTCTGCCGATGCACTCCCGAAGCTCATGTTTGCGCCCCTGAGACCACGATGCTTGTTCTAAAACGCACTATATATGTGCCTGGAGACGTTGATTAACGCTTTCGATGCGTATACACACAGCTTGGCGTGCTGAATACTCGCAAAAATGCACGCCGCTCCCTATGGGACCCGTCTGCAGCAGGCGCGAAGCGAATCGGAGCCCAGCTGGATGGGGCATGGGACGATGCTAGGCGTGCTCGTGGCCCTGCCGCAGGCCTTTGGTGCTGTGGAAAACGCCCGTGTTCGCGTCTGGCTGTGTGGTAAATGACAGACGGGGTGCCGGACGCGCGGACTTTGTGCGTTCGCGCTCATTAGAAAAAACAGAGCCGCCCGTATCGGGCGGCTCGGCAATCAAAAACCTTGGATTCGGGGCATACGCTACTGGTTTGCTTGCCCCTCGAGCATGCCGTCGAGGGTGCGCCAGGCGAGCTCGGCGCATTTGACGCGGGCGGGCATGTGCGAGATGTCCTGAAGCTGGGCGGCTTCGTCCAGGTCTTCCAAGTCCTCCTCGGAGAGCTTCTCGCCGCGGATCATGGCGAGGAAGAGTCCCGCCAAGCGACGTGCCTCCTCGACGGTCTCGCCGGTGATGAGGTCGGCCATGATGTCGGCACTGGCCTGGCTGATGGCGCAGCCGTGGCCGGTAAAGGAGGCCTCCTCGATCACGCCGTTCTCGACGCGCAACTGCAAGGTGAGCTCGTCTCCGCAGCTGGGGTTGATGCCGTCGTGCTCGTGCGTGGGAGCATCCATCTCGTACTTATAGTCGGGGTGCGAGTTGTGCTCCATAAATGTGGTGGAGGTGTAAAGGTTACCCATTGAACGTGCTCCAAACGTGATGCAGACCGGCGATGAACTTGTCGATGTCGGCCTTGTCGTTGTAGAAGGCCACGCTGGCGCGGCAGCAGGCAAGGTTCTCGACGCCCAGCCAGGTGAGCAGTGGCTGCGCGCAGTGGTGGCCGGCGCGGATGCAGACGCCGTCCATGTCCATGATGCTCGCGACGTCGTGCGGGTGGATGCCCTTGACGTTAAAGCTCACAACGCCGTGGTGGTTGTCCCAATAGATGGAGCCGATGATCTGGACAAAGTCGAGCTGCATGAGTTCGCCCATCAGATAGTGGACGAGTGCCTGCTCGCGGGTCTGGATGTTCTCGTAACCCACCGTGTTGACCAGGTAGTCGAGTGCCGCACCCGTGGCGAAGATGCCGGCGGCGTCCTGCGTACCCGCCTCGAACTTCTCGGGGACAGGAGCCCAGACGGCGTCCTGCTCGGTGACCGAATCGATCATCTCGCCGCCGGTGAGCATGGGCGGCATGGCGTTGAGCAGGTCCATCTTGCCCCACAGCACGCCGATGCCCATGGGGCCCATGGCCTTGTGCGCGCTAAAGGCAAAGAAGTCGGCGCCCAGGTCGGCCACATCGACCGGCATGTGCGGCAGCGACTGCGCACCGTCGACGACCAGGTAGCCGCCGTACTTGTGCACGAGCTTGCCGAGGTTCTTGACCGGGTTCTCGACGCCCAGCACGTTGGAGACCTGTCCCACGGCCAGGATTTTGGTCTTGGGACCCACCTTTGCAAGAACCTCCTCGGTGGTGAGCTGGCCGGTCTTGGTGGGGTAGAGGTAGACGAGCTTGGCGCCGGTCTCGCGGCAGACCTGCTGCCACGGAATCAGGTTCGAGTGGTGCTCCATGATGGTGATGACGACCTCGTCGCCCGGTTCGAGCACTGTGGGCGCAAAGCTCTTGGCGACCAGGTTGAGCGACTCGCTCGTGTTGCGGGTGAAGACGACCTCGTTGGCCTGTGGGGCGCCGATGAGGTCGGCGATCTGCTGGCGGACCTTCGCGATGGCGTCGGTGGCCTCGACGGACAGCGAGTACAGTCCGCGCAGGGGGTTGGCGTTCATGCGCTGGTAGAAGTCGCGCTCGGCGTCGAGCACACAGGCAGGGCGCTGCGCGGTGGCGGCGCTATCGAGGAAGGCGATCTCGGGGTGCTGCTGGAACAGCGGGAACTGGCCCTTGTAGGGGTTGGTCTCGATGTCCACGGTGGGCCAGCCGCGCGAAGCCTCGTCGCTGGCGTCGAGCTCCATGGGCTCGGGGGCAGTGCAGGTGTCGCATTTAACGTGCTCGGTGTCGATCATGCGAGCTCCTCTTCAAAGTTGTCGATCAGGTTGTTTCCCAGGCGGACGACGGCGGCGCGGGTGCGCTCGTCGGTGGCGGAAAGCGCGGCGTCCTCCAGCTTGGCGCGGATGAACAGGTCCTCGGCGGCGTTTTGGTCAAGGCCGCGGCAGGCGAGATAGAACAGCTGCTCGTCGCGGACGTGGCCGATGGTGGCGCCGTGGTTGCCGGCGACGTCGTCCTCGTCGCAGAGGATGACGGGAACGGTCTTGTTGTCGACGCCCTTGTTGGCCAGCAGCACGGTTTCGCGTTCGGTGCCGACGGCACCCTTGCAGCCGTGCACGAGGTCGATGGTGCCGCGGTAGACCTTCTTGGACGTGCCGGTCAGCACGCCGTTGGCGTCGATTTCGCACTCGGTCTTGCGACCGCGGTGGCGCAGCTCGTAGTTAAAGTCGCGCACCTGCTCGCGGGCGCCCAGGTAATCGGTATCGATCGTAACCTTGGCAGTGTCGCCCAGCAGGTCGCTGGCAAGGCCGGTGGCGCTGGCGCCGGCGCCCAGCACGGTATGCTGCACGTTGACGCGCGCGCCCTCGTCTAGGAACAGCCCGGTGTCGTCGAGCGCAATCCAGCTGTCGTCGAGCGTCTGCGTGCAGGTCACGTTGACGGTGGCGTACTCGTGGGCGCACACGCGTAGCACAGAGCCCACGACGCCCTCGCCCTCGGCGGGCGAGTCTAAGGCGATATGCAGGTCAAGCGTTGCCTGCGGGCGGGCGACGACGTCGATGGCGGCAATCGCAGCCGCCGCGTCGTCGCCGCTTACGCGCACGGTAACCGTGGCGTGCTGGTACGCAGGCATATCGATGACGATGCGCTTGGTAGCGTGCTCGGCCATGTAGGCGTATGCAGCCTCGCCCATGCCGGTTTCGAAGGCCTCGGCGGGGGAGAGCTCCTCTTCGAGCTTGATGGCGCCGACCTGGTAGACAGAGGTGGCGGGCACGTCGAGCTCGGTCTCGGGCGTGATACGGGCGCGGTCGGCGGCATCACCGGGGGCAGCGGTACGGCGCTCGGGGAAGCGCTCGGCCATGGCTTCCATGGCGGTGTCGAAGGCGTCGGCAGCACCGCGGAACTGCTCGTCCAAGCCCTCGACCTCGACGGCCTCGGCAGGAGCGACGGCAAGCTCGTCCGAAAGCTCAAGCTTAGTCTGGTTCATCTTGAGCCAACCCCAAGTGGCAGCCGGCATCGCATTGACCTGCTCAAGGGTGGTAGCAGCGGTGTTCGTGGTCTGTTTCATTATCCGATCGCTCCTTCCATCTCGAGCTTGATCAGGTTGTTCATCTCGACGGCGTACTCCAGCGGCAGCTCCTTGGAGACCGGGTTGGCAAAGCCGTTGACGATCATGGTGCGGGCCTCTTCCTCCGAGATGCCGCGGCTCATCAGGTAGAACACCTTGTCGTCGCCGATGCGTCCGATGGTGGCCTCGTGGCCGATATCGACGTTCTTGGCGCGGATGTCCATAGCGGGGATGGTGTCGGAGCGGCTCTGGTCATCGAGCATGAGCGACTGACAGCTCACGGTTGCCTTGGAGCCCTCGGCCTTGGGTGTCGCCACGATGGAGCTGCGGAAGGTCTGGATGCCGCCGCTCTTGGAGATGCCCTTGGTCTCGACGGTCGCCGAGGTCTCGGGCGCGTTGAGCACGACCTTGCAGCCGGTGTCGAGGTTCTGCCCGGCGCCGGCGAAGGTGATGCCGGTAAAGCTCGAGCGGGCGCGGCGGCCGTTGAGCACGCTCATGGGATAGAGGTAACCTACGTGGCTGCCGAAGGAGCCGCTGATCCATTCGATGTCGCCGTCCTCGTCCACGCGCGCACGCTTGGTGTTGAGGTTGTACATATTCTTGGACCAGTTCTCGATGGTCGAGTAGCGCAGGTGCGCACGCTTGCCCACAAAGAGCTCCACGGCGCCAGCGTGGAGGTTGGCCACGTTGTACTTGGGCGCGGAGCAACCCTCAATGAAGTGCAGGTCGGCATCGTCCTCGACGATGATGAGCGTGTGCTCAAACTGGCCGGCACCCTTGGCGTTGAGGCGGAAGTAGCTCTGCAGCGGGAAGTCGAGCTTGGTGCCCTTGGGCACGTAGACAAACGAGCCGCCCGACCATACGGCGCCGTGCAGGGCCGCAAACTTGTGGTCGGTGGGCGGGATGAGCGTCATGAACTTCTCGTGGATGAGCGGCTCCCACTGCGGATCGTGCAGGGCCTCCTCGATGCCGGAGTAGACGATACCCATCTTGGACGCCGTGTCCTGCATGTTGTGGTAGACCAGCTCGGAGTCGTACTGTGCGCCGACGCCCGCCAGATAGCTGCGCTCGGCCTCGGGGATGCCCAAGCGCTCAAAGGTGTTCTTGATGTCGTCGGGCACCGACTCCCAGTCGTGCTTTTGGTCGGTGTTGGGCTTGACGTAGGTGACGATGTTGTCCATGTCCAGGCCCTCGATGGAGGGGCCCCACGTCGGGTCGGGAAAACGGTTGAAGATCTCGAGGGACTTTAAGCGCAGGTCGAGCATCCACTGCGGCTCGTCCTTTTTGGCGCTGATCTCGCGCACGATGTCGGGCGTGATGCCGGCGTCGAGGCGCTCGAATCCCTCCTCGCCATAGGTGAAGTCGTAGAGGCTGCGGTCGATGTCCGCGACCTCGGTGCGGTTCTTGGTCATTGCGTCGCCCCTTTACGCCTGCTGCCCGGCAGCGGCGGCCTCGGCCTGGGCGCGCTGCTCGGCGGCCTCGCGCTCGAAGGTCTCAAAGCCGTTCTTGTCGATCCAGGGGATGAGCGAGGCGTCGTCCTCGCGCACGATGTGGCCCTTGACCATAACGTGGACACGGTCTACATCCAGGTGCTCCAGGATGCGCGTATTATGCGTGATGATGAGCATGGAACCGTCGCAGCTCTTGCGGTAGGCGTCCATGCCGTGGCTGACGGTGGAAAGCGCGTCGACGTCCAGGCCCGAGTCGGTCTCGTCGAGGATGGCGAGCTTGGGCTGCAGCAACAGGAGCTGGAGCATCTCGACCTTCTTCTTCTCGCCGCCCGAGAAGCCCACGCCTAGCTCGCGGTTGAGGTAGGCGGTATCCATGTTGAGCTCGGCCGCGAGCTCCTTGACGCGACGACGGAATTCCTTGCCCTTCATCTCCAGGCCGGGGCGGCCGGCGATGCTGGCGCGCAAAAAGCTCGACAGCGGCACGCCCGGGATCTCGACCGGGGCCTGGAAGCTCAGGAACAGGCCGGCGCGCGAGCGCTTGTCGGTGGTGAGCTCGGTGATGTCCTGGCCGTCAAAGACGATGCGGCCGTCGTTGACCGTGTAGACGGGGTCGCCCATGACCAGGTGGCCAAGGGTGGACTTGCCGGCGCCGTTGGGTCCCATCAGCACGTGGGTCTCGCCGGCGGCGACGTTGAGGTTGACGTTGTGGAGGATGGTCTTCTCGTCCACGGAGGCGGTCAGACCTTCGATGGAAAGCAGCGGATTTGCGCTCATGCTGTCCCTCTCTGTATATGGTGTACTCATGGGTGTGCGAAACCCTAGGAATCTTCTCGGAATAAAGTTACTATGGGTTCGGCGTTAGTCAAGGGAAAACCCGACTAATCCACTCGACTTTTCAAATTCTGGGACAAAATAACCTGTTGTGTTTGTCCCACTCACTTAAGATTTGGGACAAACAAACCTGGTTATGTTGTCCCAGATGCGATGGGAGGGTAGGTATGCTCATTTCTTCTAAGGGCCGCTATGCCCTCCGACTGATGATCTATATCGCAGCGCTTGGTGACGCCGAGGGCAAGATCGCCCTGCGCGAGGTCGCCGACCGCGAGCGTATCTCGCAAAAGTATCTGGAACAGCTTGTGCGTCCGCTTATGAAGGCAGGCCTGCTTAAGAGCGTGCGCGGCAAGGGTGGCGGCTACATGATGGCCAAGGACCCGGCCGAGGTGCGTGCTGGCGACATCCTGCGCGCCGTCGAGGGCAGCACGGCTCCGGTGGCGTGCGATGGTATCGACAACAGCTGCGCCCGCAGCGATCTCTGCTCGACCGTCAAATTCTGGCGTGGTCTGGACGACGTGATCGAAAAGTACGTCGACGGCGTGACGTTGGCCGACCTGGCCGCCGTCCCCGAAGTCAACTTCAACATCAAGCTGTAGGTTTAGCGCAATTCCTTAAGATTTCGCGGAGGGTTGTTGCCGTTTACCGAGGGGTTGTTGTGCAACAACGGGTGAGCTGCAATACTTAATTCTATCTTTGCAAACTGCACTTTAACTACACCAATGCAGGGAGGATCTTATGCAGCGCAAGCATTCTGCTATTGTCGCGGGCCTGACGCTGGCGCTTTCGTTTGGCGCCGTTTCCGTGCCGGCACCCGCCGCTGCCGAGGAGCCCACGCCGGGCGTTGCCTCGGATGCGACCGATATCGATAAGGGTCTCTATACCCAGCAGTCCTTCTCGGGCGTGCTGAGGTCGGTCCAGGGCGTTTCGTTTGTTAACGTGACCCCCGAGATGAAGTACTTTACCAAGTACGAGAGCCATGGCAACTATAACCAGGGCTTTTCGTATGGCGACGGCTATAACGCGCTGGGTTATTACCAGTTCGACCGTCGATGGTCGCTCATTCCGTTTATGAAGCAGGCCTACAACTACAACCCCGAAAAATACAGCATGCTCAAGGATGCGATTGATCGCGGCAGCGAGATTTCCAACACGAGCAATGCCATGTACGAGAACGGCCAGCTCACCGAGTTGGGCCGTATTGCGCAGGAGGCTTTCCAAGGTGCTTATAACACCGACCCTGTTGAGTTCTCGGCTCTGCAGGATGCGTATGCGTACAACTCGTACTATGCGGTGACCGAGGCGTGGCTCAAGAGCGGCCTGGGCATTGATATTTCGGGCCGTGCCGATTGCGTTAAGGGCATGGTGTGGAGCATCACCAACATGTGCGGCACCGGTGGTTGCAGGGACTTCTTCCGTTGGGCAAACCTTTCTAACAGTATGACTGATCGCGAGTTTGTGACGGCGCTTTCCAACAGTGTGGTCAATAACGTGGCGACCAAGTATTCGAGCCAGCCCCAGTATCATGAGGGCTGGAAGAACCGCTACCGCAACGAGCTGAAGGACTGTTTGGTTTATATCGCCGAGGACGAGGCCGCTGCCGCTGCGACGCCCGTGCAGCCCGAACCTACGCCGGCGCCCTCGCCGACGCCTGATTCGAATGACGACTCGAGCGACGATGCCAACGATGACAGGATGGATGCGCCCTCGACCGGTGCTGACGGTGATGGCTCTGCTGATGGCACTACCAACAACGGCTCCACCTCGAACGGCTCCGATTCAAACGGCTCTGCTGCGGGCGATTCGTCTTCAAGCTCTGCCGGCAATACGGACAGCGACGCTTCTGGTTCGACCGGCGCTGGCACCTCTAACCCATCCACCGGCTCGATCGATTCGTCCGTTGGCACCGGCTCTAACAACGGCTCCGGCTCTGACGCAACCCCTGGTTCCGATGCTTCCAAGGATGACTCGAATAAGGCGCCGGACGTTCCCGTTGCTTCGCCGGACAAGAAGCCTTCTTTCTCCGAGCAGCTTGGTTCTACGCTGGGCTCTTCGCTGATGGCTGGCGTCAATAACGGCTCGACCCAGAACAAGGGCAACTCTGATCAGGTTTCCACGGAAAAGATCGAAGCCGCAAAGGGCGACTCCAAGGACAAGGCTTCCGAGAAGACCGAATCCGATAAGGGTTCTAGCTCTGAGGAGAAGAGCGACAAGTCCGAACAGAAGAAGGACGAGGATAAGAAGTCTGAATCTGAGGAGAAGGACAAGAGCAAGGCCGAGGGCGAAAAGAAACAGTCCGAAGACGACGACAAGAGCGGTGCTGACAACCAGGTCCAAGAGCAAAATGACTCCAAAACGGTGACCACCACGACCACGACGACTACAACTACCAAGTCCTCGGGCGGCAACATGCCCAAGACGGGCGATCTGATTGTGATGGCGAGCCTTGCCAGTGCAAGCTTGGCCACACTGGGCGCTACGTCTATCGTAAGTGGTAAGCATAAGCTCGATCAGCAGAAGAAGGCTTCTGGGGAGGACGGCTTGGAGGAGTAATCTTCCAGATCGTTTTCTATAAGAGTTTGGGACGGGGTCCGGTGCGGCGGCATCGGCCCCCCTTTTTTTGTTGTGCAACGATTTGTTATGCCCCCTCGGGGGGCTGTTGCTACCGCTGCCCGAAACGTTTGCATGTCGATATTGTTGCGCTCTACCCGCTCGCTACAATGGGCATCGTGCTGCGTTAGAAGGAGAGTTTACGGTGTCTGAACAGGTGAATTGTGGTTTTGCTCATGCGTTTGGTGCACGGTTGCTCAATCATGCGGATAGCGCAGCTCTACCGGTTGATGCACACGACTTTTCCGATGCAATCAATCGGTGTTTACTCGTCGATAAGACTATGTTTATTGCCGATATATTGGACAGTGAAGCACCTGTTGCGCTTTGCTGTCGGCCCAAGGGTTTTGGCAAGAGCATGAATTTATCGATGCTCAAGTGCTATTTGGAACGACCTGATCGCCGGCTGCCGGATCGAAGCCTGTTCGCTGGTACCCAGATTTGGCAGGCGGGCGGCGGTCGCTATCGTGATGAGTACGCGAGTTATCCGGTCATCATGCTCGACTTTACAGCTGCCGCTTCGAGGCATGGCGCTGGTGCTGCGGCAGCAATTCGCGGGGCTGTCGTGCGCGAGTGCGCCCGATTACTGCCGCTGCTTGCCGCGCCTGATCTGTCAAGACGTGAGGTTCGTCTTATCGAGAGGGCGGCGCGTGGGGTGGCCAGCGATAAGGAGATCGATGCGGCGCTTGGCGTGCTTATTAAACTGCTCCAGGCAGCTTTCGATGAGCAGGTTGTTCTTCTGATAGACGACTACGACGCGGTATGTCCAAAGCGTTTGGACGCTAAGGACGACGGTAGCGTGGATTCCCTAGAGTCGCTCAGCCGAATGTTGTTCGACACCATTGCCGATGCCGGCGACTCGTTGCGATTGACGTGTCTGATGTGCGAACGCCCCGGTCATGCCGAGTTTGCGTTGTCCCAACGTGGGGTTTCCTATCGGTCGGCGACAGCGTTGTCGAGTTGGTGTGATCGATGGTTCGGTTTTTCGGACGACGAAGTCCAAGTGCTGTTGGATTGCATCGGTCGCAACGGCTGTCTGGATGACGCGCGTGAGTGGCTCGAGGGCTATCTGCTTGGTGGTTTTTATTGCTCGAGCCCGGAGCGCGTGGTGGACTACGCACATCGCGGTTGCGTCGCGCCCGTTCGGGCAGATCTGTATGGTTACGCCGACCGTCTGAGCGCATGCGTCGGCGACTGGAATCTCATGCGCCTGTCCGCATTGTTCGATTTACTTGAGGCGCATGGGTTTATTGAGGTGCCAGTGCATGTGCATGCCGAGGAGGCCGATGCCGCCAAGCCCGAAGATATCTGGACAGCGCTGTATCTGTCTGGATTTCTTACGACGGACATGACGGGGCATTCGGAAAACGGCGCGTGCCTTCGTTCCCTGCGTCTGCCTAACAACGAAGTGCGTCAGGCGCTCCGTCTTGTAATTCTGGAATGGTTTGAGTGCGCCGTTGAGGACGTTGGAGTTATCGACTCGTTCCATGACGGGCTGTGTCGAGGAGACGAGGACGCTGTAAAGCAAGCTTTGAGCTGTGCTATCGGCGATCTGGGCATCGATGTGGGCCAATCAGATATGCCGACAGCCTATCATCTGGTGCTTCAGGGGCTCTGCTTTGGACTGCCTGGCTATTGCAATCCCAGCTCCAAGCGAAGTGGCGTCTCGGATCGCTGGGATATCCAGGTGATTCCCACCGGTCGGGTGTTTGACGTGGCTGACACGTTCGGCATGCTCGATGAGCGACCGCTCATTACGATCAACATGATGTACGACCCTGGCGTCGATGCCCTGGGCCTGGAACTGTTGGCGGTTCAGGCGCTGCTCGAAATCGAGCGCGACGGCATCGATGATATCCGCGTGCCGCGCCCCGCCGTCGGGCGCATGCGTTGGGGCTTTGGTTTTGACGGTCAGCGTGTGTCCGTGGTGTGCCAACGACTGTAGCGGCGGGCGAAAGCCCTTTACTACTCCGCGTCCTTCAGGGGCGGCATGGGCTTCCAGTTGGGATCCTTTACGATCTTGCGGGCGTCCTTCATGCCACGGCGCAGCGCCGGAATGCCGGTCTTAAAGCATTTGTCGACTGCTGCCAGACGAATGAATTCCTTGCAGAAGGTCGCGGCATTGCCCAGGCGGAACAGCATGGGGTGGTAGTCACCGTAGATCTGCATATAGCGAGCGAGGAAGCCTCGGTTGCGCATGATGTAGTAGCGGTTGGTGTCGCTCGTGGAGTTGAGCTGTCGTTTGCCGGCGATATCCCAGTTAGAGACGGCGCGGGCGCGCTTGAGCACCACGTCGGCGACCACGGCGGCAGGGAAGTGCTGGCTGGCTACGTAGCCGTAGCAGGCATCGTCGCCGTAGATAAAGAAGCGCGCGTCGGGCAGGCCAATCTTGTCGACCACACGGCGCGAGAACATGCCGCCCTCAAAGCACAGTTGGTTCATGGTGCGGTAGCCCTCGGGACCCAGATCCCACTTGGCGATGGGGTTAGGGATGCCGAGCGAAAGGATGAGCTGGTACTGCCAAAAGAAGGCACCGCCGTCAAAGTCCAGGCGCGAACCCTGGATGACATCGTAGCGGTCGGTCCACTTGGCAAGACGCTCGATGCCTTCGGGGATGACGAGCACGTCGTCGTCCATCACCCAGAACCACTGGGCCCCCAGATCGTAGGCGCATTTAGTGCCGGCGGAGAAGCCGCCCGCACCGCCGCCGTTTTCGAGCTGCGGGGCGTAGATGACACGGTCGGTGCCGCCCTGCGCGTCGGGCTGCTCGGTGTCGATGCCCCACAGGTTGGCCAGGCGCTCGTTAAATGCGGTGCACATGGCCTCGGTCTCGCGCGAATTCTCGTTATCGACAATCACGATGCGCCAGGGCGTTGCCGTGAGCTCGGTCATGGAGTCGAACAAGTTGGCCAGGAGTTCCTGGCGCTTGTACGTAACGACAACGATGGCGAGCTTATCGATGGGGGCGGGAAGGGTTGAAGGCATGGGGCAATATATCCTTTCACGCGCGGCGGGCGAGCGCTGCGCGGAAGCTATCGAATACGTCCTTGGGACTGTCCTATTGTAAAGGCTCGGCGCACCTTGACGGCAAGCTTTGAATAAAACGCAGGAACCTGCCATGGGCCCGCCGCATGACGTGCGGCTACTTTGCCCGCAAGAGGCTCCATAGATTATATAAACGCCTGCTGGCGAGCTGACCCTTTGATACTATGAAACGACAGGTATTTCCTAAGGAGCACATTTGTCTACTAACGCCTCTGGCAGCCCTGTTCTGTCGCTGCTTATTCCCATTTACAATGTTCAGCGCTACCTGCGCGAGTGCCTCGATTCCGCCCTGGCGCAGACGCTCAAGGATATTGAGATCATCTGCATTAACGACGGGTCGACCGACAACTCGCCGGTGATTATCCGCGAGTATATGGAGCGCGATGGGCGCGTCAAGATGATCGACAAGGCCAACAGCGGCTACGGCGACTCGATGAACCACGGCCTGGAGATGGCGCGTGGCAAGTACGTTGGCATCTTGGAGTCCGATGACTTTATGGCGCCCGACGCACTCGAAAAGCTTGTCTCGGCCGCCGATACCAATAATGCCGACTTTGCAAAGGCGAACTTTGATTTCTACTGGTCTAAGCCCGAGGAGCGCCGTTCGCTGCACGAGATGTTTAGACCTCAGGATTGCGGCAAGCCGGTGAACCCGAGCGATACGACGCAGTTCTTTAAGCAAAAGCCGTCGATTTGGTCGGCCGTGTACCGTCGCGATTTTCTTGAGCACAACGGTATCAAGTTCCTGCCGACTCCGGGGGCATCCTTTCAGGACACGTCATTTGCCTTTAAGGTGATCGCGTGTGCCGATAAAGCTGTTTATCTGCATGATGCCGTGTTGTCGTATCGCCAGGACAACGAGAATTCCTCGGTCAATTCTTCGGCTAAGGTCTTTTGCGTCAATACCGAGTATGCCGAGATTGAGCGTTGGATTCGAGAGGATTATGCTCGCAATCACACAAGCGATGACGTCGAGCGTATGCTCAAGTTCAATCAGCTCATTAAGTACGATTCGTACATGTGGAACTACGTGCGCCTGGCGCCTAAGTTCTATAAGGAGTTCCTGGTTCAGATGGCTAAGGAATTTCAGGCGGCCTTGGACGCGGGGGAGTTTTCGCTTGACGACCTCAAGCCGTGGAAGCGCGCGAATCTCGCTGCCATCCTCAAAGATCCTGAGGGCTGGGTTGACGAGCATCCGAGTTTTGCGACGGATGGTGCCTTGGGGCGCGCTAAGTATTACGCCTCGGTTGGAGGCCCTGGCGTGGTCGCCGCCTTCCTCATCGAATCGCTGAGGGGGTAGGTCGGCATGGGAGAGGCCTCGTGTCCTAAAGCTACCATTGTCGTCCCCGTTTACAACTCCGTGCGCTCCATTCAGCGATGCCTCGATTCGTTGTTGGCCCAGTCCGAGCGCTCGATTCAGGTTGTCTGCGTCAACGACGGTTCGACTGATGATTCGTTGAACGTGTTGCGCCAGATCGCGCAGGCCGACGATCGCGTGCTGGTGATTGACCAGGAAAACGCGGGCGTCTCGTGTGCTCGAAATGCCGGTATCGATGCCGCCGAGGGCGAGACCGTCTTTTTTGTGGACGCCGACGATTGCATCGATGCCCAGACGGTCGAGCGCGTGCTGCATGCCATGGAGTCTGCAGATGCCGAGGCCGCCGTTTTTGGCGGCGTCTGTGAACCTGCCGATGCTGCCCCCAAACGCGTCCAGCAACTCATGAGCCCCAAAGCCGGTACCTTCGGCGCCCTTGATCCCCAACTGCTGTTCCATTCGAATGCGCAGCCCTATGCCTGTCGTGCGGCTTTTTCGCGCGAGCTGCTCAATCGCGAAGGCATTCGCTTCGCCCCCGGTTTGGCTTTGGGCGAGGACGTCGTCTTCCAATTTGCGGCTTATGCGCTTGCCCGCAAGACCGTCGTCATGCCGGACAAGTTCTACCACTACGTGATGGAGAGCGAATCGGCGACGCACGAGTTCAACAGTGCCGAGGCTCGCGCCAAAAAGCTTGACACCCACATGAGGATGCTCGAGGAGGTCTTGGAGGACTGGGCGGCCTACGGTCTTTTGGACCTGTGTCCCGGCGAGCTGATAACTTGGTTTTTAGACCTCATTGTGTTCGACCTGGCGCGCTTGGATGCCGATGACTTCCATCGCGTGGCGGCTCGCGTCAACATGGACCTCACGACGTTTTTGGGAACGGAGTGGGCGGATATGCCTGCTAAGGGCGCCGTTTGCCGTGTTGCCCACAAGCTCGTTGCGGCGACCTCGGGCGTTTCGATGGCAGACGCCACGCTGTTCTATCTTTCGACTCGCGGTCTCAAAGCCTGCCTGGAGCGCTTTATCTAATTCCAAGCGCTGCCGCCCGCCGCAACTCGGCTGCTAAAAAAACCCTGTTACACGCTATTCAACAGGAGGTTCTCTTGCAGAACTCTGATACCCCTAAAGTTTCGCTGCTTGTTCCCATCTGCAATGTCGAGCGCTATCTGCGCGAGTGCCTCGATTCCGCCGTGGCGCAGACGCTCAAGGACATTGAGATCATTTGCATCAACGATGGCTCTACCGATAGCTCGCCGGATATCATTCGCGAGTACATGGAGCGCGATGAGCGCGTCAAGATGATCGACAAGGCCAACAGCGGCTACGGCGACTCGATGAACCGCGGCTTGGAGATGGCGCGCGGTGAGTACGTGGGCATCCTTGAGTCCGATGACTTTATGTTTGAGGACTCGCTCCAAAAGCTGGTCGCCAAGGCCGATGCTGAACATGCCGATGTGGTAAAGGGCGACTTTTACCTGTATTGGTCCACGCCCAGCGAGCGCCGTGAACTGTTTGGGATTATTGACGAGCACATGACAGGCGCGGCGTATCGCCCCGTCGATCGTCCGGGGATCTTCTACCGCAAACCTTCCATTTGGTCGGCTATCTATCGACGCGAGTTCCTCAACGACAATCAGATTCGGTTCCTTCCCACGCCGGGTGCCTCGTATCAGGACGCAGGCTTTAACTTTAAGGTTTGGGCTTGCGCCGAGCGTGCCGCGTTTATTGCGGACCCCATTTTGTGCTATCGCCAGGATAACGAGAAGAGCTCCGTTAATTCGCCCAACAAGGTGTTTTGCGTGTGCGACGAATATGCCGAGATGCAACGTTTTTTGGACGAGCGTCCCGAGCTCAAGGCTCAGCTCCAGGGCATTTTAATGCGCATGAAGGTCGATGCGTACCGTTGGAATGATGAACGCCTGGTCGATGAGCTGCGTGAGCAGTTTTGGAAGAAAGCCTCGCCCGAGCTCAAGGCCGATTGGGATGCCGGTCGCTTTGACCTGTCGCTGTTCGATCCGCGTGGCGAGACCGACTTGCGCCTGATGGTCAAATCGCCCCGTGTCTATATCGATTCGCGCTTTGACTTTAAGAAACCGGGCAAGCTCAATACGTTTAAGCACTACTTTAAGATCGGCGGCCTGCCGCTGGTCTGGCGCGTGCTGACGTATCAGCACGTCTACGGCGACAATCCGCACCCCGATGACGTTCCGGCCGCACAGTAGGAGCACTTGACTATGGCTACTTCCAAGATTTCTGTTGTCGTTCCCATCTATAAAGTGGAGGAGTGCCTGGCCTGGTGCCTGGACTCCCTGCTTGCGCAGGACATGCCCGATTGGGAAGGCGTACTGGTTAACGATGGCTCGCCGGATGGTTCGCGCGATATTGCGGCTGCCTATTGCGAAAAGGACGCGCGCTTTACGCTGGTCGATAAGGAGAACGGCGGCCTGTCGAGCGCGCGTAATGCGGGCATTGCTGCGTCCACGGCGCCTATCGTTGCGTTTTTGGATTCCGACGACCGGTTTACGCTCGATGCATGCCGCGTGATCGTCGATGCCTTTGAGCGCGAGGACTGCGACGTTTTGACCTTTGGCGCGAATCCGTATCCGCTCGAGGCGGGGTATCCGTGGCTTAAATATGTGCTGAGCCCGCGCGATGTGTCGTTTGAAGGCTATAGCTCTGACCTGCTGTTTAAGGAAGCGTCTCGCCCCTTTGCATGGCGCACCGCCTGCAAGCGTGAGTTTTTGCTGGGCAACGGGATCGTGTTTGACGAAACCGTTAAGTATGGCGAGGACCAGGTCTTCGATTTTGCCGTGTACGGTCGTTCGCGTAAGACCGCGCTTATCTCGAACAAGCTGTATGACTACCGCGTGGCGCGCAAGGGCTCGCTTATGGACACCATGCGTTATGACGACGAGACGCGACTGCTGGAGCACGTGAAGATTTACTCCGCGGTGCTGGCTGACTGGCAACGCGACGGTCTCGATGTCCAGTATGCCGATGACCTGGCGTACTTCCTATGCGATCTGGTGCTGTACGATGCGCTCAGGTTGCTGGGTTCGGACTGCAGCAAGGTGTTTGCCGCTGTTGCCGCGGCGCTTGCCGGTTCTGCCGTGGGCAGCGATGCTGCGCTCGCACAATGCGCTCCTTCTGTTGCCGCTATGGTGCGTGCGGCGCTTACCAGCAAGGCCCCCAATGCCCGTGAGTGCAAAAAGCTCATGTTCGATTACGACGTCTTGAGGTTTGGACGCCTGGGTGCCTGCAAACGTATGGCAGCGAACGCCCTGGGAAAGCGAGAAGTGTAGATGAGTATCAAGCGTTTGGCACTTTGCCGCAGTCAGGGCCGTCTGTTTGTGCTGCTTCGTTTTGCCGGTCAGGATGTCGCCGCGCTTATTGAACGGGAGGGTTCTCAAGCGTTTGCCCATGCGACGACGAGCGGTTCTTGTGTGCCGTCGCTGGTGCTCCCGGTCGATCATGGCCGTGTGCTGGCGCTTTGCCCTTCCGTTTCCGATTACGAGCGCGAGCTCGCCGTCTTGGTGCTTCCCTTTTTGGACAGCTCGTCGATGGATGTCGTTTTTGCATCCGGTGGCCAAAGGTTGGGCTCCATTCGCCTCGATAGCCGCGTGGCCAAGCTGGAATCCAAGATTAACTACAAAGCAAAGTCTGCGTTGTGCGCACTGATTCGCGATGCGCAGCGCGGCGAATGCAGCGGTCGCTACGAGATCGATGCCATTCGCTATTTGCCGGCAGACGCCGGCGCGGTGTGGCGCTATGAGGTTACCTGGGCGGGAGACCCCCAGTGCGCACCTGAGTTCCAGATCTTCGATACGCATATGAACGCCATCGATGTCACCGTGCATGTGTTTGAGTCGCAGACCGATGTGCCGCAACAGAACGGATGCCGTGTCAATAAAACGTATCTGAGCGTTGAGATGCCTTGGGATATACGAGATTTTGTCGCGATTGCGAGCGATCTCACGGAGCAGATTCAGAGTGGTTTTTGCGCTATGGATGGTCGCCTGTACAACGGCATGGTCGACGACAGTTGGAACCGCATGAAGGACGCGCGTGCAGACGACGCAGCTTATCGACGTTGGTTTGAGCAGCATCGCGCAAAGTCGGGCGATTTGGCGTGCCAGCGTGTCGCTTCGGTGACCTTTGCCTATAGGCCGCTCGTGAGCATTGTGGTGCCGTGCTACAAAACCGATCGGGTCTACCTGCGCGAGCTGCTGGACTCGGTGCTAGCCCAGAGCTATGACAACTGGGAATTGCTGCTTATGGACGCCTCGCCCGAATGGGATGCGGTGGCCAATCTTGCGGCTGCCGCCAATGACGAGCGGGTTTGTCGTATTGAGCTGCCTGGCAACGGCGGCATTGTGCTCAACACCAACGCTGGTATTCAGCAGGCGACTGGAGACTACATCGCGTTCTTGGACCATGACGACATTCTGGAACCGGACGCGTTATTCCAGTATGTTTCCGCGCTGAACAAGGCTGCCGAGGGCGAGCGTCCCCAGGTCCTGTTCTGCGACGAGGACATGTTCCAGAAAACGGGGGAGTGGGGCCAGCCGGTCTTTAAGACGCAGCTCAACGTTGACCTGCTCTATAGCCATAACTGCGTGACGCATTTCCTGATGGTGGAGAAGGCGCTTATCGATCGTATTGGCATGTCCCCAGAAGACGTTGCGGGCGCCCAGGACTACGACCTGACGCTTCGCTGCCTTGCGGCGGGCGCGCGGTTTGAGCATGTTGCGCACGTGCTGTATCACTGGCGCGTTCATCCGGGGTCGACCGCCGATGGCTCTGCCGATAGCAAGCCGTATGCCATTGAAGCCGGGCGCCTTGCGCTGCAGCGTCACTTTAACGAGCTGGGCATTTGCGGAACGGTCGAGGAGACCGAGACGCCGTTTGTCTATCGCATGCGCTATGCGCTGCCGGAGCCTGCGCCGCTGGTGAGCATTGTGATTCCCACCAAGGACCACGTTGAGACGCTCGATGCCTGTGTGATGTCGATTGCCCAGAAGGCCACGTATGCCAACTATGAGATCGTCTTGGTGGAGAACAACAGCGAAGCCCCGGAGACGTTTGCGTATTACGAAATCCTGCCGGAGCGCGTGACCGCTACGTCTGGCGGTAAGGGCACTGCGCGCGTTGTGTACTGGCCGGGTGAGTTCAATTACTCCCAGATCATCAACTTTGGCGTTGAGCATGCTAAGGGCGACTATCTACTGCTGCTCAACAACGATACCGAGGTCATAAGCCCGGACTTTATCGAAGAGATGATGGGTTATCTGCAGCGTCCCGATGCGGGCGTGGTGGGTGCCAAACTCTATTTTGCCGATCATCTGGTGCAGCATGCCGGCATTTTGGTTGGCGTGCGTGGTGCGCTTGCCCATGCTAACCAGGACTTCTCGGCAAAGCGTGAGGGCTATCTTGCCCGCGCTGTGCGTCCGGGCAACTTTAGCGCCGTAACGGGCGCCTGCCAGATGGTCCGACGCGAGGTGTTTGAGCAGGTTGAAGGTTACGACGAGGAGCTCGCCGTTGGCTTTAACGATGCAGATTTTTGCCTGCGCGCATGGGAGGCGGGCTACCGCACCATCTTTACGCCTTATGCCGAGCTGTACCACTACGAGTTCACTTCGCGCGGCAGGGAAGAGGCCAACGAGGAAAAGCTGCGCCGCTGGAAGCGAGAGCAGGCACTGTTCATGCAGCGCTGGCCGGAGTTCTTCCTCGATGGCGATCCGTGGTTGGGGCCAAACCTATCTGCCGAGAGTGAGTATTTCTCGGTCTAAGGCAATGGGTTTAGGAAGTCCTGAACTTTCTTTCGCTATGAGCTTGGAAGAAAGCAATGGTGGACTACTAACTAAGTCATATTACGAAAGCTCGATACTTCCGCGATAAGTTTATACAAGCTTATACAGCTCGATATTATTCGATATAAGTAGATATCGCACTTGCCTTTGCCGGCTTACCCGCCGGCGTTATGGATCTTATTAACGGCAAGGCGCTTACGTTCTTGCGTCGTGCCCTCTCCGAAGATCTGGCGCCTATCAACCAGGTGGAGGTAGCGCTCTCTATGGGCGATAGCTTTGTCGCGACTGGTTTGACCATAGAGGACGATCTTCTGTCGAGAGCCGCTAAGGCCACTAAGGGCTATGCCTATCTGGTGCAACTGGTCGGTTACTCCATTTGGCAACGCGCCAACTTGCATCGTGCCAAAAGTGCCATTGTGAGCGAGGGCGACGTCACCGAAGGCATTGCGCTGGCAGAGGCTCGTTTTCACGATGTTGTTCACGAGCCCGCGATTTCTGGACTTGGACTCAACGATATCAAATACCTTTTGGCCATGTGCGAGGATAAGCAGCAGTCCAAATCATCTGAGATTGCTAAACGCATGGGTAAAAAGACCAATGAGGTCAGCTCTATTAGGGCTAAGCTGCTTCAAAGAGAGGTTATTCAAGCTCCGCAGAGGGGCTACGTGCAGTTTGCCGTGCCGGACCTAGATATCTATCTGCGAGAGAACGCCGCGGAGATTCTCGAGCGGTTCTAAATCGAGGCATGAATAGCCGCCGGTTAACTGCCCTTGTCGACTTGGCTCGCGTCCCCCCCAATCTAGTAGACTCTGAACCGTTGCTAGATTGGGGGGATTTTCCATGAAACGCTCCATGAAACGAGTTTCCGGGGCCGTTCGGATGCCGTGGCGCAGCAGGGACTTGAGCTTCTCGGCGAACACCTGCTCTTTCGAGTTCGCAAGCAGGCAGACGCCCTCCTGCCGGTGTGCCACGTCGAACCACAGCTCGTCCTGCTCCATCGCAGCGCTCGCGTGGACCCCCAGGTCGAGCTTCGTGTCGAACGTGCTGCGCCCGTCGCTGACCTTGAGGTTGACGCGCCTGCCCTTGTAGTCCTGCTGCGACAGCTCCTCTATCTCGCCGGCGATGCGGACGGTTACGCCGTCGCCGAGGTTCGAGAGGGCGGACACAAAGGAGCGAATGGAGGCGTCGGTCATCGGGTACCGCACGAAGTCGAGGTCTATGTCCTGGGTTGCGCGGCGCCCGCTCCCCGACAGCGCGCACATCAGGACCCCTCCCTTGACCGTCACTCGGTCGCGCATGCCGGATGCCGCCAGCTTTGAGAGGATCACGTCCTGGCAGACGCGCGCGGTCGCGTTGAGGCAGGAGTAGCCCTCCTCGCGCTCGTAGCGCGCCCTCATCTCGTTCAGGTCCATCAGAATACCTCCTCCATGGCGCGCTCGAGGTGTGCCTCGCCGTGCGGGATTGCCTCCGCGTAGTCCTGCAGCCTGTATATGTCCAGCCGCTCCGACCGCCTGCGGAACGAGGCGACGGCCTCCCGGTAGAGGTCGTAGGGCAGCTTGTTGCGCGAGCGCATGAGCTCGAGGAGCATGCGCTCGGGGTCGTAAGCGGCAAGCTCGGTCCCGTCCACCGAGACGGTCGACCTCCCGACGCCCAGCCATCCCTCCGGGATGAAGTGCTGGCGCACGGCGGCGTCGCGTATCTTGGTCCCACCGCGCTTCGTGGCCAGGTCGATCCGGTCGGGGGGCGCGGTCACGAGCCCGTGGGCGTAGAGCGCGGTCTGCCCGGTCAGGATGCCCCCGGGGTAGCGCTTCGCGATCACGGCGAGGGCGTCCTCGTCCCGGTTGGTCGAGTACATCCCTCGGCCGACGGGGTGGAGCGTCCCTTCCGACACCGCCTTGCGAACGCGGTACCTGCTCCCGAGTTCAGCCAGCGCCTCCCGGTAGGTGATCACCATGCCGGCCTCCCCTCGAAAGCCATATAAGCCTACATCTGATGACAATTGTAGGCTTATATGGCTTTTCATGGAACGACTCATTGCGGCACCTCCCTCGCCATGACGGTGCCTTACTTTGATGGCCCTTTCCTCGTTTGCATCTGCTATATGAAGGAACGTCGATTCTGGTGCTCGGGCGAAGGCGCTACGCGATGAAATTCTCCACCAGCGTAACCATGGAGTCCTTCTCGCTTGGGTCAGAGAGGGCAATCATGAGCGTCATGGCCGCGAGCGCGTTGCCCTCCACGCGGAGTCTTTCGCCGTTGCGCAGTATCCCGTTCTTGTCGAGGAAGTGAATGAAGAGCGCCGCTGCAGAGCGCTTGTTGCCATCCAAGAATGGATGGTCCTTCACTACGAGGTAGAGAAGGTTGGCGGCCTTTGCTTGAACGGAGGGATATAGGTCTTGGTCGCCAAAGCCCTGATAGAGGGCGCTGATGATTCCGGCGAACTGGTTGTCCCGCTCTCGTCCGAACAGGGTGGACGACGAGTAGAACGGTAGGCTGCGGATGACTTCGAGGGCTTCGGTGTAACCGAGCTCCCAGTTGGGCTCGTTGCCCCGGGGCGCCTTCATCCTTCCCGTGTCGTATTCATCGAGCAGAGTCAGGCTCGGAAGGTACTTCTGTAGAATTTCTGCCGCACCGGAGAGTTCCGGAGTACTCGACCTCTCGAGGACCTTGAAGACCGTTCCGAGCGCCTCGAGTCTCTTTTGGTTGATGGAGTATCCCTGGAGTAGATGCTGCTTGAGCACGCCATTTGCCCACCGGCGGAAGTACACGCCCTGCTGAGACTTCACGCGGTAGCCAACCGAGATGATCATGTCGAGGTTGTAGTGCTCGACCTGACGTTTGACCGTTCTTGTTCCCTCTAAGCGAACTATTTCAAAAAATGAAATAGTTCGAATTCCGGCAAGCTCTTCCTTTGCTGCGGAATGAATGTGCTTGGAGATAGTCGGCACTCCGCGCCCGAACAACGTCGCCATCTGCTGCTGGGTTAGCCAGACCGTATCGCCGTCGACGCGCACGTCAAGGTGGACTGCGTGGTCGGGGTCCTCGTACAAAGCGATCTGCTGGCTTGCGTTGGAATTGTCCATGATGTATGCCCCTTCGGTTTAGTCGACATGCTATGATCCGCACGCCGGAGGACGAGTGGTTTCAACATGCCGGTATTGCGTAGCTTCAACCGGCATCCCGCCGGTCAGTCGGCGTCGCGTGCGCCGGCTAAGCCAGGGTCGGGGCAGCGGGGATCCGCGGCGCCGGCGCTTCGTACCATTGGGGGCCTCCGAAGCGACTTTCACTCTGTCTTATTCTGGTAGATACAGTGTACCACGAAACGCGAACATGCGTACGTATTTCTGTTTAAATTTTAGCTGGACGCGGCGGTGTGTCGTCCTCTGCCTTGTTCTCCGAAGCCAGCTGTATTCCGGGCCGCGGTTCTACAAGGCAGGGGGTAGCCAGATGGATAGGATTATCCTTCTCCTACTTCTCTTGACCTTCCTGGTCATCCTGAGCAAGTAATGGGCTTTAGTGGGTGCCAAGCTCTACTTTGCTGGCCATCTGGTTCAGCTAGCTGGCATTGTGGTCGGCGTGCGCGGCGCCCTTGCCCATGCCAACTGGGACTTTTCGGCAAAGCGCGAGGGATATCTTGCCCGTGCCGTGCACCCGGGCAACTTCAGCGCCGTTACGGGCGCCTGCCAGATGGTCCGTCGCGACGTTTATGAACGGGTTGAAGGCTGCGACGAGAAGTTTGCCGTCGGTTTTAACGATGCGGATTTTTGCCTGCGCGTATGGGGGCTACCGCACCATCTTTACACCTTATGCTGAGCTGCACCACTACGAGTTCACTTCGCGCAGCAGGGAAGAGGCCAGCGAGGAAAAGCTGCGCCGTTGGAAGCGCGAGCAGGCACTGTTTATGCAGCACTGGCTGGAGTTCTTCTTGACGGGTGATCCGTGGCTGGGGCCGAACCTTAGCAGCGAGTGCGTGTATGGTGCGCTGAAAATTACTGTGCTTGTTCTGGCTTGTTGCTAGGCGTAGCGCGCGTCCCGCCGGTTGAGAAGCTCGCAGTAGTTCGACACCGCCTCTACCTGCGGCGCCTGCTCCTGCGGCTCCTCCGGCTGCCCTTGCTGCCCTGCGGCTTACCATCCTACTCACCCACGTATGACTCCCATGCCCCGAGCGGGCAAAAGGAAATGCCCACAACGTCTCCGTTGCGGGCATTCTCCGGGCCGGCCACAAATAGCTTTATCGAATCCGATTGCTCTTCATCATCCGGATCGTTGGCGTCTCGTCGGCAAAGTCATCGTCTATCTGTAGTTCAAGGGGCACCGTAATGGAGCTTCCCAGCGCGGTCGCGGTTCCCGGGGCGAATGCGGGAAGGCGCATGACCTGGCCATTTGATATGGAAGGGATATTGCGGCGAACGTAATCGAGGTCGTAAGAGTTCTGAATGCGGTGGATTATGAAGGTTCCCGTCTGAGAGAGCACGACGCGGGAAAGCTCACTGGGGATTTGGCTGATGGCGGTAAGGTAAATGCCAAACTTACGGCCCTCCCGTGCAATTCGATTGAACACTGAGTCGTCTGTCAGGTCTGCATCCCTGATATAGCGATGCGCCTCGTCAAAAATGAGATAGATGGGTGTCGAGGAGCCTCTTCCTGCATCTAGGCTAGCCTGAAAGAGGGTGCGCGCAACGTAGTGGGAAAACAACTTCAATCCTGACTCGTCGATTATCTGAGATACGTCTAGCACAAGAATGCCATGCCCCTTGTTTAAGAGGGCAGCAATTGACTCGCCCCGCTCAAGTGAGAAGAGGTCTTGCGAATACCTTTCCCTAAGGTTTCTAAGCTGAGTAACCAGCCCCTCTGAATACGACCTTATCTGACGGTTGCCCCGCACTTCTTCTTCGTCGAACACGAAGTCAAGCGCATCAACGACGTCAGAGATTGAGACCTCGCTTTTAGGTTTTTCGTACTCACATAAGATGCGTTCGATATTGGGAAGTCCATCGGACATGTATTCGTCCTCGATGAACTCCTTCAAAAGGGACTCAAGCCCTTCGACGACATCTTTCGATATGTTTCCGTATTCCAGGTTGAAAGACACTAACAGGTTATGAGCGGTCTGAGGGCGAGAGAAAGGTCCGGACTCGCGTTCGAGAATCTTGTTAAGTTCTCCCTCAATCGGCTGGTAATACTTTGAGACCTGAAACTTCCTCGCTGCGTGGCTATCGATGCTCGTGTCCCGAATTGCGGTATATGCAAAGGCAGCAAATAGCTTCTTCTTGCCCTCCTCGTTGAGGTGGGAGTATCTCACGGCCCTCTCAAGCAGAGGTTTCTGGATGCGTCGCGAGGGGTCGAGAATAGCTGACCAGTCATCCATCGACAACTCTCCGGGCGCGAGGTGGTACTCATCAGCGCCGATTCGTCTCGTGCAGCCGTAACCGCCGCGCGTGAGAAAGTCATAATCGCCGTGCAGATCGAAGACGAAGAATCGGGGCTCTGCATCGAGCGCGTCCTCGGCATCTAAGAGCGATGCCGCCCTATCAAGCAGGAGCCGCGCGGTTGAGGACTTTCCCGAGCCGGTATTACCGAGAATAGCGAGATGACCAGAGAACAGGGAATCGATATCAAAAGTGGGTCTTACTGAATCGTACCCAGCGAGGGACCCAATCTCGACTCCTTCCCGCACGCAAAAGACCCTCTTGAGGATTGATTCATCGCAGGCATAGACATTGGAGCCGACCATGGGGAGGTCAACTACGCCGGGCACGTAGGAAGATCCTTCAATCTCTCCAATGGGGACGGCGGTGAAGATATAGCTCGTGCTAAACCTCGACGAAGGCTGGTCGGAATACGGCCTCTCGGCCTCTTCTACGGAAGTCACGCGAAAAATGATCTTTGTCGAGATAGAGAGATAGGAAAAGAGATATTGATTGAGCCCGTTTAGATGCCTTGGCTCGCCATCGAGCATCCGGTCTGAAAAGTCGGAACGTGATGCGCGTAGTCTTATCTTCTCCTGATCCATATAGCAGATGGTGCCGATGAGCCAACCCGGATTGGGAACCTCATTAGTCATTCTTGTCACCAAGCCCCAAAGATCCAGATGCCACATCGTCTCCGAAGGTGATCTCGGGCCCGATAAAGTCAGCAAATTCCGAGAAGTATAGCGGGCGCTTGCGGTCCAGTTCCCTTTCACTTGGATATACGAAATAGGTGTTCGCGCCACCTGCCTTATCGTAGAACACACGTGTAGGGGAACCGACATCTGCTTCTGCCGGGTTGCCGATAAAGGCGAGGAGCGTGAAATCGGGCCTCGCAAGAGCCTGGCTGATAAGGTTTGATATGTGAGAGTCCGCGAAGCTGAATCCACAAGTCAGAAGGACTGTGTTGGGGACGGCGAGGGCATTTACGAACTCGCGGAACATATCGCTATAGGGGGAGCCCTGGGTCAAGGCGTATTTGGAAGTCATCGGGGCGATAAGTTGTCTGTCGCCTTGGTACTCGTCGGTGATGTCGGGAAACCTGGGGACCCTTACGACGTTTCCGTCATAAATCCTCCAGTTGATGGACCCGTGCATCTTGTAAAGGCGAAAGAAGGGGTTCACCGGTTCGTAGTGATCCCTGAATCTCTCGTCGAGGTCAATCGGCCTGCGATGGTATTCCCGCGGGTTGAATGTGGGTATCAGCCCGTTCGAGAACCCGTCCACATAGGCGTAGCCGCTCGATTCAAGGGCCATCTCATGAAATAGGTCGTAGTTTGTTGTGAAGAGATTAACGACGTCGAAGGCAGCTTGACCACCGCGCGCAAGGATCTGTCGCGATACGCCAAGTCCCTGAACAAACTTACGATAGCTATCAAGGACGTCGGAGTGCTCCGCGCTGTATTTGATGTCGACGGACTCGAGAAAGGCCTTGCGAACTGCATCGGAAACCCTCTTGTCGTCATCGGCGCTATCTAGAGAGCCCTCGATGCGCTGACTCAGCCACGAGAGGAGGTTCTCTATGTTCGAGTACTTCGCAGGGTCTTCGTTATCTCGACAGGCAATTTTAGTTATCCGACTTTCCAGAAGGATAGATAGATCGGGATCGTTGAGCTTGAGGTCCGCTCGCAAGTTCCTGAAGGTTTCACCCATCAGGGGAATGGCCGGAGTAGATGCGCCAGAGCCGATAAGCGTGGCTAGGTTAATCGACCTGGAAAGAATGCCTTGAACAAAATGTCTGGCTTCTACCGCGTTTACCTCACGCCTTGTTGCACCCCTCTGCAAGGTAAAAAGGGGTTTGGAGGATTCTTTCTGCATATCGGAGGACACGTTGCCCGGTATGTTTATTGCGTTGTCAGACATGCATGCTCCCAATAAACTCAAGAACTCCTGCTCGAACGCGCCCGGGAACTGAAACATCCGCTCCTTGCCCCCGATGCTCACGTAGATCGAGCCGCCGTCTATCCTCGTCACGGTGCCGGCGCCCCATGCCTTGTGGCGCACCTTGCACCCGGCTCCCAGTGCGTTCAACTGGGCCTTGTTCGACGCCGGCCGCGCCGCTGTCGGCCGCGGTTTTCGGCTTCTCTGCGCCAGCCTTTCTCGCCGCGACGGCACCGTGTATGCAGTCGGTCGCGCTCTTGCGGTAGCGCGAGGCCACCACGGAAAGCTTGCGTCGCAGCACCTCAGCGAGGAAGTTGCCGTTGTCGTACGGCGGCTCCAGGAACCGGGAGTCGATGCGCTCCGTCTCGGATTTCACCATGTCAAGCATGGCGTTCACCTCGCACTCGTTGGTGAAGACCTCGCCAACGTCCTGAACGCGCTCCTTTGATTTACCCTGTACAGCCAAAAAACACCCCTTAGCCCATGCCGGCGGATCAGAAAACCGCAGCATAAAACACTAGTGAACAATTCTAACAGAAGGTGCGGACGCAATATTGCATCTGTTCCCAAGCGGAGCCTTTGCAGCAACCGCCACGGGACGCAGGCCAACCGTTCATTATTATGCCCCCCAGCGGAGCAACCACTGCCACGTGCTCGCCCGTCGGGGGCCGCCCGCGCCGAACTTGCGTTCGCTCCGGGTGCCGAGCTGGGTCGGTCGCGCCGCGGGCCGCCCATGCGCGTGGAATGGCCTCGTAGCCGAGTCCCAGGTACGCGAGCACCGGTGTCGCCGCCGCGCCCGCGATGCCCAGCCAGAACGCCAGCGGCTTCGTGCGGACCCTCCAGTTGATGCCCATAGGTCTTCTCCTTCCATGGGCAATTCAAAGGGGCTGGTCGCCTGCGCGCCGCGGAGGAGGCGCAGGTACAGCCCGTACGTGGGCGAGGTCTACGTGGCGCCTGGGAACACCTGCCTGGACGAGAGGGGCAGACACCGCTTCGCGGCCAGCCAAACGGGCTGTGGGTCACAGGCATCACGGAATTCCGCATCCCCGCCGGCAAGTGCACCTCTCGCCGGCGATCAATTGCTTCAACGGAATGCCCGTCGGCTGGTCCATCGGCACGCCCCCGAACGCGGTGCTTGCCAACTCATCGCTCCTGCGGGCCTGCTCGCAGCTTGCGTATGGTGAGCACCACTGGGTGCACTCCGACCGCGGCAGCCATTACCGGTGGCCCGGTTGGATCGCCATCTGCGATGGGCACGGCATCGTGCGCTCGATGACGAGGAAGGGGTGCTCACCCGACAATTCAAGGGCGGAGGGCTTCTTCGGCAGGCTGAAGGTGGAGTCCTTCCACGGAAGGGGCTGGGACGATGCTGGCATGGGGGAGTTCATGGAGATGCCGGACGCCTATCTGTTCTGGTACCGCGACAAGCGCCGCAAGAGCGACCTGGGCTATATGAGCCCGATGCAGTTCCGAAGAAGCCTAGGTCCTGTAGCGTAGGAACACAGTCCGGGGTTTCCACTGCAGTCCCCGGTGTTCAGTTTAGCCTTGACAGAAGCAGTCCACCTGGAGCGCAACGTCGCGGAGTGGTGCCGCCACAAGCGCGTCGGGGGCGCCACCGTTGCCGCGCTGAAGGCCGCCTTCATGGACAAGCTCGGTAAGGTCGCGTAGGATATCGGCCGACAACGGCCCTGGAGGGGCTTACACCACTTTTCGTGACACAACTTGCCCTCCAGGTGTAATTGGCTAAATTGTTGGTATGCGGGATACGTTAGCGACTCATAAAAGTTGCACGGTTGATGGGGGAGAGCTTGGGACGTTCAAAAGGGCGCAATTCAAAGGTTGAGCTTCTGCGCATCATCTCGATGTGGTTCATAGTGGCTCATCATTTCGTGATTCATAATGCTGAGCCTATTTCCGTTTTCCCCGGGACCGTTGCACGCATGGTACTGCACGGCGTGTTGTACCCTTCGGGGCGTATTGCCGTTGCCGTGTTTTTTATCATTACGGTGTGGTATCTGGCCGACGCACAACTGACACTTAAGGGTCAGCTGCGAAGGGCTTGGACCCTGCTGGGGCAGATGCTCTTTTACAGTGTGCCGCTCGTCCTGTACTTTGGCGTGTTTAATGCGGGGGATGGGCTGCAAGCTGGAGAGCTGATGGCTGCCGTCTTTGCTCCGCTCGCCTCGCTGTGGTGGTTTCCTACGGTGTATATTCTGCTGATTCTTGTGGCACCCTATCTGTTCGACGGGTTGCGTGCGTTGACGAGCCGGCGGCTGGGCGAGCTCTGTATGCTACTGGTCGTGCTATATGGGGTCTTGCCCGTTGTGCCGTATTCGACAATTGGTGGCTTTGTTTCCTCCCTGACGGGTCAGACGGTCGTGATCGCGTGCGTGACATGTTGGTTTAAGTGGCATTATTGCGGTGGGGCGGGTCCGAGGGTTTTGGTGCTGCCCGTTCTTTCGTACGTTGCTGTGTACGTTTGCTACTTTGTGGCTCAAAAGGACGTGCTCCTTTTGAGCGCTTTCGCTTCCAGCGTGTACGGATCGGTGGTGACTAATCCTGGAAGCCTCTTGTCGCTTGCGATCGCACTTCCGGTGTGCTTGTTTGTCTTTAATGCTCAACCTGCGCATTGGCCTGCTGTCAATTACTTGGCCACGTTGTCGTTTGGCGTGTACCTTGCCACGGACAGCGCGTACATGCAGGAGCTGCTGTGGAAGAACTTGCTTGTGTTCTCCCACTGCCACCCAGCGTGGGGGCTGCTGTCCGTAATGCTTGTAGTGACCGGCGTGTATGTTGTCGCGTCCTGCGTCGAGGCGATTCGACAGGTTCTGTATCGGGCGCTGTTCAAGCATCCGGGTAGGGTGTTTGATGTTTTGTGGGACAAGATTGCAGGGGTCTCTTTGCCAAGGTAGGCCATTGTTGGGCCAAGTCCCAAGCTGTGCACAAATTCGTAATCGCGTTTCTCCTACGCTGCCTTCCTCAGCTCGGTTCCGATAATGGTGTAAGGGCGAAATTGGGTTAACAGTAGGTCAAGTAATTCAGTTAGAATTGCTTGAGCTCTATTTTGTTTTGGTTAAAGTCTACTATTTAGATTTACGTAATTTATTGGGAGTGCATATATGAAAAAGGTTCGTTGCGCAGTTGCTAATTTGGTTACCGCTGTTCTGGTTTCCTCTTCCTTCCTTGCTCCCGTTTCGTCGGCCTATGCACTTGAGTTTTCCTCGCTCTCAAATAATGAAGCCGAGACCTCTAGCTCCTCTTCACTTTCGGATTTCGTTTCCGAGGATACTGAGAAGACCGCCGAAGCCGACTCTTGTGAGGATACTGAGGAGACCGCCGAAGCCGACTCTTGTAATTCGGAAGTCGAATCGGCCGCTCAGCCGGCCCAATCTCCCGATTCCTCTTCTGTCGATGCCTCTTTCCAATACTTGTACATTGCGCAGCCCTCTCTTTCTTTGGGTGCTATGCAAGAGGCGGCGTTCGCAACTGCATCTGATTCTGATGTTTTGACCTCTGCGTCCCTATCATTCGTCAGCAATTTTGGCGAAGAGCGCTCCGTTGAAGCTTCGGCTTTCTCTGGGAATGCTGCGGGCTTTACATTCGGACAAGATTTGTTGGTAGCGCGGTATTTTTTAACCGGTATTACGTATCAGGTGAAGGATTCGAAAGCAGTCTATTCAGTGGACCTCTCGTCTGAGGATTACAGCTTTGACGTAGTCAGTTCGTCTTCTTCATCTGATCGCGTTGACAATTCCGATGATATGTCGGTCTACTATGCCGATGAGAACGGCAATCCTGTCGAGGCTTTCTCTATTGAAGAGGCGCTTTCCGGTTCTGAAGATGATGACGGCATTGCGGCTTATAGCATCGATTCCCGTTCAGCTCGTAAAAACGTTCGTGTGATTGCACTTGATGCCGGTCACGGTGGATCCGATTCTGGCGCTCAGGGCAATGGGAAGAGCGAAGCCGACTTAACTTGGAAGATTGTTAGCGCGTGTAAGACCAAGCTTGAGAATTACGGATTTAAGGTAATTCTCGCTCGTGAGCAGTCGGGCAGTTACGGAAGCAACGACTTCCTTTACCGCGTTCAGCGTTGCGTCAAACAGGGCGCTCAGGCCTATATCAGTTTCCATATCAATTCGGGTTCGTCAGCAGCTCATGGTGCCGAGGTATATTCGCCTACCGTGAACGGGGCTGACTATACCCAGGTTTCGTACGAACTGGCCCAGAAGGTTCAGAACAATCTTGTTGCTCTCGGACTTACAAACCGTGGTGTCTTTCAGATGCAGGTAGGCGACGAATTCGCCGTTATTCGTTGTGCTCGTGAAGCTGGAATCCCCGGTATTTTGATTGAACACGGATTTATCTCCAATTGGGGCGATGCGAACAAGTACTTTAGTGATGCCGGGTGCAAACGTCTTGGAGAAGCTGATGCGGATGCCATCATCGCGCAGTTCCCCAAATCCTCTTGGCTTGATTATTCGTCTGTTTTCGATGCCGACTACTATCTCAATAAGTATCCAGATGTTAACGAATGGGCAAACGGAAGCAAAGATAAGGCCCTGGATCACTTCATCAACTACGGCATGTCGGAGGGCCGCCGCGGCTCCGAGGCGTTCGACGTGCAGAGCTACTACAATGAGTACCCCGATCTCCGCGCCGCCTTCGGCACCGACCTCGCCAGCTACTACTCGCACTACCTTATGTACGGCAAGAAGGAGGGGCGCCACGCCACCGGCTGCTCGAAGCTCAAGGGCGCCGCAACCAAGGCGGGCGGCGTGGACTACGCTCCCGTCTACGACCCCGAGTACTACCTCTCCCGCAACGGCGACGTCGAGAAGGCCTTCACCAAGTCGACCTACGGCGGCGTGACTGTGGTCGACGACTCGGCCGTCCTGCGGCACTTCATCAACTACGGAATGTCGGAGGGCCGCCGCGGCTCCGAGGCGTTCGACGTGCAGAGCTACTACAATGAGTACCCCGATCTCCGCGCCGCCTTCGGCACCGACCTCGCCAGCTACTACTCGCACTACCTTATGTACGGCAAGAAGGAGGGGCGCCACGCCACCGGCTGCTCGAAGCTCAAGGGCGCCGCAACCAAGGCGGGCGGCGTGGACTACGCTCCCGTCTACGACCCCGAGTTCTACCTCTCCCGCAACGGCGACGTCGAGAAGGCCTTCACCAAGTCGACCTACGGCGGCGTGACTGTGGTCGACGACTCGGCCGTCCTGCGGCACTTCATCAACTACGGAATGTCGGAGGGCCGCCGCGGCTCCGAGGCGTTCGACGTTTATAGTTATAGAACGAGGTACCTCGATCTTAGGAAGGCTTACGGAAGTAATTTAAAAGAGTATTATCTCCACTATCTCGAATATGGGATGAAAGAGCACCGTAATGGTTCGAGCATGACTGGATTTGAGGGCTATATAATGTCCTCGTCTTTCACTTCTTACGAGGATGCTGCCGTTCATTACGGCAGGACTGTTGGGAAGCATACTTATCCAACAAGCGTGTATAAAAGCAAAGGCAGCGCCTCTATTGATGAGTTTTGTAAGATCCTTTACGAAGAAGCCTCATTTGAGGGAGTATGTCCTGAAGTTTTATATGCTCAAGTCATGAAAGAGACGGGCTATTTAAGATTCGGAAATTTGGTCCAGGCAAATCAGTGCAATTTTGGAGGTGTTGGAGCCACCGGTCCTGGAAATCCCGGATATACTTTTTCTTCCGTTAGAGAAGGGCTTAGGGTTCAGGCGCAGCATTTAAAAGCGTACGCAACAACTGAACCTTTGAATAATCCGTGTATTGACCCACGCTTTAATCTTGTTTCCCGTGGGTGTGCTCCCAAGACGACGGACCTAAATGGACGTTGGGCCGTTCCCGGTAAAGGTTACGGCGAAGGCTTAAATGCAATTGTCCTTGATGTTTTGTGCATGTAATGGGTCTACATGAGTAATCGTCCTTCTCTGTACCACCTGTAGCGCGCTTTAGTGCCGCTCACATCCGCGCCCGCGACCCACCGGCTCGCCGCCTATACGCTCGAGACGCCATACCGGTAGTCGAGAGAAAGGAACTGATCTTGGCGAGAAGGATACCGGCGAGGGTGGTGCTCAGGCTGACGTCGTCGAACCTGTCGCTCAACGTGATCGCCTCTGCACTGCACGCGTCGAAGGTCGGCATCACGCTCAGTTTCCTGCACGGCGAGTACCGCGAGGATGCGCCGCGCGGGGCGAGGCGGCGATGTCCTACGACCGCTTCTGCAAGCGATACAGGCAGTTCACGGTCAGCAGGAACGTCGTGAGCAGGGTCGGCCGCAAGGCGGGCAGGAACATGGAGGTCGACTGGTCCGGTCCGACCATGTCCCTCGTCGACCAAGCGAGTATCTGGGTAACGGTTTTACGACTAATCCCGTGACCGTCAAGTAGCAAAAGGACGGAGCGTGAGCTCCGTCCTTTTGTTTGTAGGGCGGTCTGCTACCATAAACTATATCTTTTGCTAAGAGATTGGGAGCTCTTATGCCAAGATTCAAGCTCGTTCTGGCTTTTCTAGAGCGAGATAGAGATGACGAGAGAGTAAGAAAGAATCAATGGCTGAAGCGCTGAGAATAGCAATCTTTTCCGCTCAATATCTGCCTCACATTGGCGGTGTTGAGTCCTATACCAGAAACCTCGCAGTTACGCTCATTGGCATGGGCCATAAGCCGGTCGTGGTCACGTGTAATTGCGATTCGCTGCCGTCTCGAGAGGTAACAGACGATGGTATTGAGGTTGTAAGACTGCCGTGTTTTCCATTGCTTGGTGGCAGGTTCCCTGTCTCGCGTTTTGGAAGAGCTTATCGGAGCATGCTGAGGGCTCTTGATGGCGAGTGCTTCGATGGCGTCCTAGTTAATACGAGGTTTTATCCCCATTCAATCTGTGGGCTTCGGTTCGCCAGGCGCCATCATCTTACCCCCATCGTTCTTGACCATGGATCGCAGTATCTTACATTCGGAAACGCAGTATTGGATGTGTTCGTTCGCGCCTATGAACACATAATTACTTCGATTGCCAAGCGGTTTCATCCAGTGTTTTGCGGTGTTTCTAAGAAAAGCCTGGATTGGCTTCGACAATTTGGTATTTCTGGCATTGATATCCTGCCTAACGCGATTGACGTTGATGCTTATTGCTCCAATGCCTCAAATCGAGATTTTCGTGCCGAATTGGGCGTCGGGACGGATTCTGTTCTTGCCTGTTTTGTTGGAAGGTTGATTCCCGAGAAGGGTATCGACTCCCTTCTTGCGGCTATGAAGCAACTGAATGAAACGCCCGTAAAGTTGGTGGTTGCGGGTGATGGTCCCCTGCGTGAGTTGATGGATTCTACTCCTGAGAATGTCTCCTATGTTGGTCCTTTGCGTCCGGCGGATGTGTCGTCCTTGCTTCAGGCCGCAGACGTGCTGTGTCTTCCTACGAGATCAGAGGGTTTTTGTACGACCCTTCTCGAGTCTTCGGCGTGCGGCACCCCGGCAATCATTCCCTTGGTGGGCGGAGTTGACGAAGTATTTGGTGAGGAAGATTGCGGTTTTTTGTTGGATGGCTGTGCTCCCGACCAAATTGCCGCAGCAATACGAGTGGCGTGCGCATCGAAAGCGGAGACGCGGCGAAAGGGACGGCTGGTCCAGAGTAGAGTTCGAGAGTATTGTACGTGGGGCAATACTGCAGAGAGGCTCGTTGAACTTCTTGGTGCGTAGCAATTACGTTGGTGTTGCTTTTCCGTTGACTGGGGTTTGCCGCGGTTTTGTTTCCTCGTTCGGATATTGTTTTCTTCAGAAGTAGGAGAATGAGAAGGTATAGTGATGCACGATATTCTTATTGTGACCTCAAGGAATGTTGCCACCTCGGGCGGCGAGTTTAGCCTGATTAAAAATAGAGCAGATGCTCTAAAGAATGGGTGGGGCATTGAGTCTGATGTTGCGGCTCTTTGCAATGTTCGCTTGGGTGTTTCTGAGGGTGGTGAAGCTTTTGGACCCGGCGTTTATGTTCGGCGGGATTTTATGAATCCCATGCAGCTGCTGTCGGGATATGAAGAGCTAATTACCACTGCGGAAAAAAAGGTTTTGAGTGGCTCCTACAAGGCGATCATCCTTTCTGGCGTGGGGCTGTTTCGTTATGTCGACCGGATGAAGCGCGCCGCCGAGGCGTCGGGAGCTTTTGTATGTGCTGATGTTCATGGTTATTACGGCGACGGCTCCCTTCTTGCACGCGACGAGCCCCTCTTCCTTGGCTCATTCCACCGTGCCGCCGCTTTTGTTGAGAGATACGAGCAGCGCAAATATTTGCGTAAGTTCGACCGTATCTTTTGTGTTTCTCGAGCGTATCGCAGTTTCCTTTGTCGAGAGTGCGGCTGCAAAGAGGGTCAGTTCTACATTGTTCCGTGTGCGACGGGGGCGAAGCCAAGCTTTGGTCGTGCGGAGGAGCTTAAGTATCGAGAGGATTATAGGAGGAAGTACGGCGTAGAAGATGACGAGTGGCTGCTCGTTTACTCAGGCGGAGCTTCGTCGTGGCAATGCCTTCCGCAAACTGCAGAGTTGTATCGCGAAATACTGAAGAGGCGTGGGGCAAAGCTACTTGTTTTGTCTGGTGACGTTACTTCTGCACGCGCCGCAATCGGTGATTGTGACGACGTTGAATTCGATAGCTTCAAGCCATCTGACCTCCCTAGCGTGTTCTGTGCTGCGGACTTCTTCGTGATGTTGAGAGAGGACGTTCCAACGAACCACTTTGCTTACCCTAACAAGTTCTTGGAATACGTCGCGGCGCACAGGCCGGTAATCACTACTCCTTACGTTTACGACATTGCCGAAGAGATTGATAGACATGGTGTTGGACTTCTGTATAACGGGGATGTGGATGATCTCGTTTTGAAAATGGACAATGCGGTATGCGACAGGGATTCATGTGATCGCCTGGTGCAAAAGGTTTCTTTTGCAAATTCCCTCATCCCGTTTGCCAGGGATTTGGGAAGCGTTGGGTCCAGTTGCTAAAGTGAGCGGGTCGTCTATGCTTATAACGGTTTTTACCCCGACTTATAATCGCGCATATATCCTTCCCAAGCTATTCGAAAGTCTGAAAAGACAATCTTTTCGAGATTTCGAATGGATAATTGTTGATGATGGAAGCACGGATGATACGCGAAAGCTCGTCGAGGCGATGCAGCAAGATTGTCAGGTGAAATTTCCTATCCGCTATTTTTTCCAGGTCAATAGCGGAAAGCACGTTGCATGGAATAAGGGTCTTGATGAGGCGAAGGGAGCCTTGTTTTTCCCGGTAGACAGCGACGATTATCTAACCGATGATGCCTTGGAGCGTATTGGGGAGAACTGTGAAACCGTTATGTCTAACGAGCGCCTGATTGCCTTGTCGGGAGTTCGTATTTTTCCGGGCAACAAGCTTACGGGAGGAATTCTGCAAGACAATGTGGGTTCGTACATCGATTATTCGTCAATTGATCGCCGATCGAAGGGGATTACGGGTGACCTTGCCGAGGCCTTTGTGACGGAACGGTTGAGGAAGTACCGATTCCCGGTTTTTGAAGATGAGCGGTTTGTTCCTGAAGCAGTTGTCTTTAATAGATTCAGCAACGATGGATATCTAATTCGTGGGTACGCCTTTCCTCTCTACGTGTGCGAATACCTTGCCGATGGCTACACGAAGAATACTGATCGGCTGCTCATTACGAACTGGAAGGGATATCGCCTGTACGTTTCAGAGTTGATGCATAGCACAGTCGGAATAAGGGCAAAAGCCATTCCGTTTTGTGGATTTATGTACCGTTCGTTATTGAAAATGTTTGGTTTGTGCAAATAGGCTTGAGTGAAGTATGGAGTGCAGCATGAGCTCTTTGTCGAAGAAGACGGTCCTGTTGGTATTTGGAACAAGGCCCGAAGCAATCAAGATGTGTCCTCTCGTAAAGGAGCTGAAGAACCGATCTGGCCTTAACGCGAAGGTTTGCGTTACCGGCCAGCATCGCCAGATGCTCGACGTGGTCCTTGAGGAGTTTGGGGTTGTGCCCGATTTTGATTTGCACGTCATGAAACAAAGACAGACTTTGTTCGATGTTACCACGGCTGTTCTTAATGGCTTGGACGGCGTGCTGGATCAGCTCAAGCCCGACGTTGTTCTTGTTCACGGTGATACGACGACGTCCTTTGCCGCCGCACTTGCATGCTTCTACAAGGGCATTCCCGTGGGCCATGTCGAGGCGGGTCTGCGTACATACAACATCCACTCACCGTATCCCGAGGAATTTAATAGGCAGGCAACCGGCATACTTGCCGCTTGGCACTTTGCTCCAACTGAAGCAGCTCGCAACAACCTGCTTTCTGAGCATCGGGATTCCAGTCGAATTTTCGTGACGGGAAATACTGGCATTGACGCGCTTCGTACGACGGTGCGCGATCATTATTCGCATCCCGAGCTTGATTGGGTTGGAGATAGGCGCCTGATCTTGATTACGGCTCATCGTCGAGAGAATCTTGGCGAGCCCATGCACCACATGTTCAGGGCTATTCGCAGAATTGTTGAAAAGCATGATGACGTGCGCGCTGTTTATCCTGTACATTTGAATCCTGTCGTTCGCAAGGCGGCTCATGAAGAGTTGGACGGCTGCGACCGCATTCATCTAATTGATCCTCTAGACGTGGTTGATTTTCATAATTTCATGGCCCGCTCCTACTTGATTCTTACCGATTCAGGCGGCATTCAGGAAGAGGCCCCGGGCTTGGGTAAGCCGGTTTTGGTGATGCGTGATACGACCGAGCGCCCTGAGGGCGTTGCGGCGGGCACGCTTAAGCTTGTTGGCACAAGTGAAGATGCTATTTTCTCAACATGTTGCGACCTCTTAGAGAATGAAGAAGCATATTCCCGCATGGCTCATGCCAGCAACCCGTATGGTGACGGTCATGCGAGTGAGCGAATTGCTGATGTTCTGGAGAAGGGGCTGCAAAGTCTCGGGGAAGCATTGGTTCGGTAGATGAGTGAGGTTAAGCAGCTCTCTCTTAAAGAGAATATGCTGTGGAACTCGTTCGGTTCCATCGTTAACCTTGCTTGCCAATGGCTGATTACGATTCTGATCGTTCGCCTTGGTTCAGGTTACGAGGCATCCGGCGTTTTCTCTTTGGCAATGTCCATCTACAACATCTTTGCCCCTATCGCTCAGTATCGCATGTATACGTACCAGGTCTCAGATGTTGAGAATGAGAATACCACGGGTGAATACCTGGCGTTTCGGTTTTTCACTTGCGGAGTCGCGCTCGCTCTGTGCACCGGCTATTCGCTGTTTACATGCGAATCGGGAGCGATTGCAGCTATTCTGCTCTATGCCGTCTACAAGTCTATTTCCTTGGTTGTAGACGTCTTTCACGCGTGCGATCAGCGCCATCATCGAATGGATTACATCGGTAAGTCTCTGTCTTTTCAGGGGATTCTATCTCTTGTTGCCTTTACCGTAGTGTTTGGCTTATGCGAATCGCTCGAGGCGGCGATAGTTGCAATGACCGTTGTCGTGATCCTCGTTGGTGCTGTCTACGATTTGCCAAGGACCCTTCAATTCGGCCCATTGGCCCCAAGCATCTCGTTCAAAAAGTGCCTTCGACTGGCCTTGAGATGTCTCCCCATCGTTCTTGCGTCCATTGCCGCGGCGTCAGCATCTTCGATTCCAAGGCAATACCTTGTTGGTGTTCAAGGGGAGGCTGCTCTTGGCATTTATGCTGCCGCAGCTGCTCCTGTTGCGCTTATTCAGACGGGCGCCTCCTATATCTACAATCCTCTTCTAGGCTATTTTTCGGAGAGTTTTGCTGCTAGGGACAGGAAAGGCTTCAATGCGCTTTTGACAAAGGCGACGGTCGGGATCGTTGTTCTGGGGCTGGTGTGCGCTATTGGAGTAATGGTTTTAGGTGAGCCGGTTCTTGTTCTTGTGTATGGGAAAAAGATGTCTGGCTTTTCATATCTACTTCCTCCGCTTGTGGCGCTTGCGATGCTTACGGGGTATATGTGGTTTGTAAACGATTTGCTAATGGCTATCAGAAACTTCCGGGGTGCCTTTGTTGGGAATGTTGCTGCTCTAATTTCCTCTCTCTGCGCCTTACCTTTAATTGCTCTGTATTCGATGGATGGTGTTACATATGTCTGTCTCATTTCTGCTCTTTGTGGAATAGGCTTCATGGCAACCGTGTTAGTTATTCAGCTAAAAGGCTACTGGAAATAGTATGTGATGCCTGGATTACGTTTCGGAAGATAAAAGGTAAGGTGGATGTATGGATAAGCATCATCGATTGCTGGTTATTATTCCAGCGTATAATGAGGAAGAATCGCTCGAGGCCACGGTTGACGAGCTGGTAGGTGTCGCTCCAAGTGTTGACTATCTCGTAGTAAACGACGGCTCCAAGGATTTAACTGAGCGGATTTGTCGCGATCGTGGGTACAACTACGTAACACTGCCAGTCAATTCTGGCCTCACCGTTGGATTTCAGACGGGCATGAAGTACGCGCTCCGCAACGGCTACGATTATGCCCTTCAGTTTGATGCGGACGGTCAGCATATGCCTGAGTATATCGATGAAATGCTCGAGACCGCTATTAATGAAAACGCTGATATCGTAATTGGCTCACGCTTCCTCCACGTGAAAAAGGAAATCTCCGCTCGAATGATTGGCTCACGCCTTATTACAGTCATGATCAAGCTGACTACGGGAAAGCGCGTAGCTGACCCTACCTCGGGAATGAGAATGTTTAGCAAGGAAATGATTAAGCGCTTCGCGCAGGACGACTCGCTTAACCCTGAGCCCGAGAGCATTTCACTTCTTATAAAAAAGGGGGCGAAGGTGAGCGAGGTTCAAGTTGAGATGCGTGAACGCCAGGCGGGGGAGAGCTATCTTAATATCTCCAAGTCGATTGCTTACATGGCGCGAGCTTGCATCTCCATTCTTTTCGTTCAGTGGTTCAGGTGATTATATGTCTAGCGTTTTAAGGGTCGTACTCATTCTGGGTGCATTTGCCATCTTGTTCGTGATAGTGAAGAAGCTCCGTAAGGCTCAGATACAGGTTCTCGACTCCGTGTTCTGGTTGTTCTTTGCTTTGAGCTTTGTCGTGTTTGCAGCCGTTCCCCAGATTGCCTTCTGGCTCGCAGGGGCCCTTGGCTTCGAAAGCCCGTCGAACTTCGTATTCCTCTATGCAATTGCGCTGCTTCTTTATCGAGAGTTCTCCAACACGGTAAAGATTGCAGAGCTCAGACGTCGCGTGAACGCACTTGTTGAAGAGCTCGCTCTCAAGTAGCATGACACCAGTCTTTATGCCCTTCGAACCCACCAACATCATCGTCATCGGTGGCTGCGGCTTCATCGGGTCCAGCTTCGTGCACTACGTAGTGAAGAACTACCCCGGGGTGCACGTGACCGTGCTCGACAAGCTCACCCACAGCTTAGCCCTCGCTTCATGCACGACATGTTCACGGCATTCAATGCGCTACGGATGCCGGCAGGTCCCTCCTCGATAGCTACCATCTAAATGCGGCCTTCATTTAAATATCCAAGAGTGACAATTCAACCCCTTGCACTACCAGGTCTGGTCATCAATGAGATTTGCATGTGGATTAGAACCTACTTGGCGAACCTGGACTACAGAATAGTTAAAGATTGCCGCCATAGCCGTTGTTATGATGTAGAACTACTGGTCTAGAAAGAGGTTTCTCGCCGCAAGTTAAACCCCGCGGAGTCTTTCTCGGCCAGACAGTCTGTTTTCCGAGAATCGCTTCGCAAACACATCAATCAGGTTTCTCCATCCAAGCACCGCGAGCGCAATAAAAAATGGAGAATAGAGAAACATATACCTGGCCCTGCACTCAAACAGCATCAAAAACACGCTGAGCAAGAACACCGAACATAAAACCACATACTCCGTCTTTGATCTAGGGAACTTCAGCCAGTTCAGACACATACCGACCAGGACAAACATCCAGCAAAGCTGGGCAAAAACCTGGAACAGCGTGAAAGAGCCGTCTTCTCCAAAGAACTTTGACAGCGTGTTGTCAGAATGAGGAGTACTCAAAAAAAAGTTTCCTTCAGCAGCCCACGCAAAAGTACCGTCCGAATAGTTCGAAATAGTCTTCTGGACCATCAACTTCAAAACACCCTGGGGACCCAGAGACTCTAACCTCTCAGCCCACTTTTCGAAATTTGCATGTGATCTATCCTGTTGGCTACCAAATGAGGCGGAATAGATAACGTCGTCTTCATAGTAGCACCCATAAGTCTCGTCATTAAATCCCATCATCAAGAAATGAGCCATCGAAAAGGATTTATCGGCGTCAATCACCGGACCCGCCTCCCTTGCGAGTGAGTTGGCGCCAAACGAGAGAACAAGAGCACATGTGATCGCAGCGAATTGGAAAAAGAGCGATTTGATTTGAGAGCAATCCAACTGCCCGTCAACGACAAACCTTCGACGACTTATCGCGCATGCAGCCTCTATAAGCACAATTGAGACAACAACGAAGATGGCCGTAGGCTTAATAAAGTATCCGACCACGCCGAAAAAGAGCATGCCGAATGTGCGTAACGGGCTTCGGCCAGTATTGTTGTACAGAAACAAGACCAGCGCGGGGCAGATAGTTCCATACGTATCTGAATAAGGAACCGCAATCCAAGGAGAGAAGCTCAAGTACAAACAGCCGAACGCAAGCGTATAGTACCCAGGACCAAAACCCGCCAGCCTCGCCACAACAAAGGAGGTCAGAACAACAGCCAAAGTAACACACGCTGCTCCCACCACGTCAAGCATGAGGTATACGTTTTGGAATCCAATAAGTTGGCAAAAGTGGCCCACAGTCTTGAAGATAAAAAGCAAAAACAGCTGGTTGGGATAGCGCGAGAAATAATCCAGCGTGGCTCCCTCATCGGACAACCCCGACATCAGCACACCGACATCCCAGCCTGTCTCAAAATATATGCTATTGATTAGGCAGATTTGAAGCACGAAAACTACCACGGCCAATGAAATGCTAACGCGTCTAAACATTTGAAGACCAAGGAAGTCCACGTTCGCCTTTGGCCGTCTCTTAGCCAATGCCACAGAGACAACGAGCCCCACTATCACAACCACAGCCAGACTAGGTAAAGAAAGGGATGCCTCCTCCCCTTTGCAGGCATAAGGCAGGCGCGGGGCAAGGAAAGCAACGGCAAGCAGGGCAAGCGAGAAATACGCCAAAGCGACACATCTGCCAAAACGCAAAAACCACGGAATCTTAACGACTCCACGTGTCGCAGGACAAGATTCGACCACGTTAGCCCCTTAGGTTTCGTCGGTTGCTTTCATACGTTCTCTTTTCGATTAGATAGCGCGGGCGACTCTTTGTCTCAAGATACGCCTTGCCCACATACTCGCCGATAACACCGAGGCTCAGGAGTTGCGTGCCACCCAAAAACAAGATGACACAGATGGTACTCGTCCAGCCCGAAACCGTCGCCCCAGAGAAATAAGAGAGGATCGCCCAAAAGGTCCCCAATAGGCCAACGAGGCCAATTACAGCGCCCGCCGCGCTAATTAGGTGGATAGGCTTAATCGAAAGGCTCGTTATCCCGTCAACAGCGAGAGCGATCATCTTTCGTAGGGGATAGTGACTGTCACCCGCAACGCGAGCTGCGCGCGAGTACTCAACGGTTGAACTGGGAAGCCCAATCAACGGAACCATTCCGCGCAAGAACAGATTTGATTCTCCATATTCCGACAACCCATCCAGAGCGGCAAGGCTCAAGAGCCTATAATCTGCATGATTGAAGACGGTATCTACCCCCATCTCTTTCATCATGCCGTAGAAAGCCTCCGCAGTCATCCTTTTAAAGAACGTATCGGTAGACCTGTCGTTTCTAACGCCATATACGACGTCACTACCGTCCAGGTACTTTTCAATCATTTTAGATACGGCCGAGATATCGTCTTGCCCGTCGCAATCCAAAGAAATGGAGACGTCACAGTACTTACGCGCTTCCATAAGCCCCGCAAGAAGGGCATTCTGATGACCTCGATTTCTTGACAGTGATATTCCCCTGAAATGAGCATCGTCGTTTGAGAGTCTTTCAATGATGGTCCATGTGCTATCACTCGACCCATCGTCTACAAACAGAATGCTACTTTTATCACTTACGATTTCGGCCGAAATCAATCCGCTGAGCTCAGACAAAAACGTCCCAGATGTTTCCGGCAAGACAGCTTCCTCATTGTAACAAGGAATGACCATCCACAGAATCGGCTTCGGGGACGGAGTCTGAGTATCATCGCTTTGCATGCACTTGCCTTTCACGGACAAAACGTTCAACGAAAAGTGATTATACTCCACCTCGCGGCGCAGCCCCGGTGCTAGACTCGTCATCTCCTGACGAATCAACCATGGTAAAAATCCCCAAACTGAAACGCCGCGAGAATTCTCGCGTTGAATAGCTTGCGCTTATGAAGTGATTGGACGATCAAGAAGATACGTAGCGCTGCAGGTGAGTTGGGGAGTGTGTTAGGGATATTAAATATAAAAATCCCGGATATGCTTTCGCATAAACGATGTCACGGCGATTCTGGGATTTTGGGCTGTGCGGAGTATGAGCTCAAAATGAGTAACAACGATAAGAAAGTTTCCGGGAGGCGTTTGGTTAGAATTTCTTTTTGTTCAAGCTGCACATCCGAGGCTCCTCAAAAGATGGAGCTTGGTTTGGCGCAGTAAGTAAGAATCCTGCTTGCACTGCTTGATGCCGCAAATGGGGACGGCGAGATCGTTTCGCTTATGTCAGTGGCATGGGTTTTCCGGGAGCTACTATCGGCTGGGCCTTCTCAGAATGGTACAAGGGAGGCAATGGTGAGATTTCTGCGGATAGCACCATTGCCTCTCTGATTATTTGGTTTTCCGCTTCATGTGTAATTCTCATCTTATTTATTGCGTCTAGGGCATGCCTTGCAAGGCGCCGTTCAAAATTGCGCGGGATGTTGCTAATCTTGGAACAAGAACTTGAGAATGAGCAAATAGCCAAGAGGGCTCACTGTATCATCAGATGATGAGAAATCGATTGAGCCCAGGCATGCTGTATCGATACTAACCAGTGCAGAATAGCAAGTGAGGGGAAAACTCTGAAACTGCCCTTAGCCCCGCTTGAGGTTTGGAGGATAAAGAAAGATGACTATTGGGAAGGCCGATCTGAGTAAGGCGGATATTGGGGTAATTGCCGCGTTGCTCGTCGGCGTTTTATCTGCTGCGTCGCTGGCCTTTATCAAGCTACGTCCTTCCGCGGCTTTTGTCTATGCCCTGGCTGCGTTTGTCGGAGCTGTACTCATTGCTTATTCGTATCATTTCTTTCTTAGGACTCCGAAACAGACCAAATATGGCGTTTCTTCTCCCAAGATGCTCGCTTGTATCATTGGGTTAAGCGCTATAGGTGCCATTCTTCTTGAGGTGTTTACGCTTTGGGGAGCGCCGTTGTCTACCCCGTTAGAGTTATCAGATTGGAGCAAGCGACGTATTCTAATCTTTTTCGTCGCTATTTCGGGCTGCATAATCGTACATGTCTCCAATTCGTACGCCGCGGTTCCCAAGATCGGGCCTTCAGGGCATTCGTATCAAAGGTCTATTGGCAAACTGTTTGTCTACTCTATTCCGGGTGTCACGCTGATGACCCTCTTTGTCGCAATAATTTGCTTGGTGCCTAGTTACTTTGTCTCTAAGATAATCGGTGTAGTTGCGGGTCGTTTAACTTATCTGTTGATTTGCTTGTTCCTTGTCGGCGTTGGTGCGTTCTTTTATTTCTGGAAGAAGGGAAGGGTCGAGCTTTTTTTTCTCAGCTCTTGCCTACTATTGGGATCTTTCTTAGTTTTCATCGCACCTCCGGTAACCGCGATTTCTTGGGATGACGAGATTCATTACGACAGGGCTCTCGGTTTGTCATACCTAGGACATTCGGAGTATTCATACGCGGATCAACTGCTCGTCACCAAGCCCTGGGCTGCGGTGAATTTAGACCATGAATTGCTCCGCGAGTCGGTGGATGAGGTCGCTGAAGCGGGTGCTTCTGCTGAACAGTCGGGCGAATATATGGAGCAGGCAAGTTTTGCATCGCCCATATCGAAAAGCAGCCTCACTACGGTCTCCACATTCGGGTATGTTCCATCGGCAATCGGTCTGTGGGTAGCTCGCGTATTCCATGTTCCAATTTTGGTGAGCTTCATGTTTGGTAAGATGGGCAACCTTATTTCATATGCAGTAGTTGTTGCTTTCGCCATCCGTATTATCCCTACTAAAAAGTTGTCCATGATGCTCATTGGTCTTCTTCCGACGAGTATTTTTCTCGCTTCAAATTATTCGTATGATCCTGTTGTGACGTCATTTCTCATGCTTGCAGCTGCTTTGGTAGTGAGAGAAATTAGCCGTCCGCTCGAGCGACTTACAATCAAAAGCCTGCTAAAAATCGTCACTGCGTTATTCCTAGGGCTTGCTCCAAAGGCAATTTACTTTCCAGTCATTGGTCTGCTACTTCTTATGCCCCGAGCCAAGTTTTCCTCGCGCACCGCTTACAAACGCTATATCGGTTTCGTAGTCGCCTTCGGGCTCGTAATGGTTTTATCATTTGTGTTGCCAATGCTATTTAGCGCTGATGCGCAAGCAGGGGATGCCCGCGGGGGATCTGATGTTAGTGCGTCAGGTCAAATCGCGTATATTCTCTCTCATCCGTTGGATTACGCATACACGCTCATCAACTTCATATTGGGCTATATTTCCCCTGTTAATTCCGATATGTACTCGCTTTCATTCTCTTATATGGGCGTCTCTCTTCCGGTTGTGTTGCAATGGAGCTCAGCCTTGCCCTTTACGGTTCTCGTCGTTGGATCTTTAATTGATAGTCCAAAAACGAAGACTTTTGGATTGAGCCTGTGTGGTAGGTTGTGGGTTCTTACTATAGTCGCATCATCGATTGCTCTTGTTTGCACGGCTTTATATGTGAGCTTTACATCAGTTGGATCGGATACCATTGCAGGTTGTCAAGCACGATACCTTACTCCGCTGTTGCTATACGCTGCCTTGCTTGCCCCTTCTTTTTCTACAGGGGGCATACAGATCAGTAATTCAGGCAAATTGATAAAGGAAGAAAGCACGACAAGAATAACTATGCTGCTTCTTACGTCAATTATGGTCTTTTTCTCCGCAGCATGTTCGTATTATTTCATAGTAATCTGGTAGTTTGGTGGCCAGCCACGCGGCGAGCTGCTGGTTATAGACTAGTGGCTGACCGAGGAGGTCGACGACGCCGGGTCGCCTTGTCGCGGGGCCTGCGGACCCTCGCCGGCATGACCGCCGACCCGTAGTGGGCGGCGAGGTCCTCGTACGCGGCGTTGAGCACGACCTCGCCCTCCCTCGGGTGGGCGGTGACGCCGGTCTTGAGGTTGTCGGGCGCGATGCACGGGGTGGCGCCTCCGAGGAACTCGAACGCGTGGACGTGGCAGCGCAGCCAGGTGTCCTGCTTCATGTCGAGGGCCGGCTCGACGTAGCTGTACCTGCTGAAGGGCAGGCGGGCGACGAACAGGTAGACCTTCGAGACGACGCCGGTCGCCGGGTCGACGAGGGACATGGTCGGACCGGACCAGTCGACCTCCATGTTCCTGCCCGCCTTGCGGCCGACCCAGCTCACGACGTTCCTGCTGACCGTGAACTGCCTGTACCGCTTGCAGAAGCGGTCGTAGGACGTGGCCGCCTCGCCCCGCGCGGCGCACTCCTCGCGGTACTCGCCGTGCAGGAGCCTGAGCGTGACGCCGACCTTCGCGAGCTCGGCGTGGACCGCGTCCCAATCCGGGTCCGGGTACACCGGCCCCGGCTGCTCGCGCTCCGGGAACAGGCGGGCGTACACTTCCCCGGCGCTCATCCGTTCCGCTTCCTCCCAGGCGACGTCGTGCTCGGCCGCGGCCCTGAGCACGACGGAGACGCTGGCTTTCGACGCGTGCAGCGCGGCGGCGATCGCGTTGAGCGATAGGTTCGACGACCTCAGCCTGGGCACCTCCCTCGCCGGTATCCTTCTCGCCATGATCCATTCCTTTCTCTCGACTACCGGTATGGCGTCTCGATCGTATAGGCGGCGGACCGGTGGGGCGCGGGCGCGTATGCGAGCGGTACTGAAGCGCGCCGCGGGCGGTGAGTATTGCGCGCTCTGAGTAGCACCTGTTTCGCGCTTTCCGTATCGCTTCCCATCCAGACGTTTCGCTCCTTCCGTATCGCCCGTTCCGCCATTTCCGTATCGCCCCTCCTCCGCCCGTAGAATCGGCTTGCCATGCAACCGATCCACGGAAGGAGAAACCACATGGCAAGGAAGATAAGGGCGAAGCTCATAATGGAGCTCCGCGACCAGGGCATGTCGAGGAGGTCGATCGCCAAGACCAGGCACATGTCCATGGGCAGCGTCTGCGAGGTGTTCGACATTGCGGACGATCGCGGCATCACCTGGGACCAGGTGAAGGGTATGGGGGACGAGCGGGTCTACGAGCTGTTCTACCCCGACCGCAACGCGCGCGAGAGCGTCTTCGAGGAGCCCGACTGGTCCTACGTGCACGCCGAGATGGCGAAGGTCGGCGTCAACCTGCGCCTGCTGCACGACGAGTACAAGTCGAAGTGCTCGCGCGAGCACATGGTCGCCATGGGCTACACCAGGTTCTGCGAGCGCTACGGGGACTACACCGTGGCGAACAACCTGACCAAGCGCATCGAGCACAAGGCCGGCGTGTCCTGCGAGGTCGACTGGTCCGGCCCGACGGTCGGCAGGGGGGCTGGTGAACCCGGTCACCGGGGAGGTCTCGAAGATCTACCTGTTCGTCGGCGTGCTCCCGTTCAGCCAGAAGGCCTACTTCGAGCCGACGCTGGACATGAGGGAGCGCACCTGGCTGCGCTGCCACGTGCACATGTACGAGTTCTGGGGCGGCGTGCCACAGTGTTCAGTTGACCGTTGACACAAACACGCGTGCGCGGATGCGAGCGGTACTCAAGCGTGCCGCGGGCGGTACCGAAGGGCAATATTCACATTTTTGGATGATACTACCGAAGCGCGTTGCAGGTGGAACGGAGAAAGTCTATTACTCAAGAATAAACGACGCGCAACCGATCGGATGAATCGAGATATTGCACACCTCTCGTTACGTCTCAACATTTCCATAGAGAACAGCAGAAATCTCAAAACTCGACAAGGCGCTCAGATCCGGCATCTCTATTGCCATGAGCAACAAATGATTATTTACCTTTGCATTATCAAGTAACGGTTAGGCCATATCCAACTTTCTCCCTTTACGGTAAAGGTGAACAAATTCATCAGAGAATTTCTTTACGTAATCTCTATCGATGGCGGTCGCTAGCGTTTCATCATTATGTTCTGCTGTCTTTGTCCAGTTGTATGAGCCATGCATTACGTACTCAAAATCAATGATACAAAACTTATCGTGCATACGGTTCCATTCACGCCAACCAGAACGCGAGATGAGAACGGTATCAAAACCACTAAGCTGGCCATAGTAAGGACGATTGGCATCCTCGTCTGAGACAATCAATCTCACGGAAACGCCTTGCTGCCTTTTTGCTCTGAGCTCATTTATAAAGGCCCGATTGGTCAGCCATGCCACTGCAGCCCAGATGGAATACCGCGCATCCCGGATACCTTGGATAATTTCTTCTTGAATATTGGTAAACACGACATCATGTTCCGTGTATTCAACATCTTCGGATTGAATAATCTTTGGGCGAAGGGTCAATTCTCCTAAAGCATACTCATCGCTTTCTTCGTACACGTAATTGATTATGTCGTACAAATCGTCATATTGATTATTGGCTTCATTCAGAAGGGGTACGGGTATGCGCAGCTCAATATCTTCGTATCGCTGATTAGGGCGCCCATGCCGCACAAACCCCCATTGGGGTTTTCTATTCAGCGTGACTCTTCTGAGTATGGGCAATAAGTCGTCTTTTTTCCCTGAATACTTTTTATCGAATTTCAAGACCTCAATCATAGTCCTTACGAATAATTCGTCATCCATTACATCCTCCAACATAAGAAACTAGGCATTTAGCTGCATGGAGCAAGGATGTTTTTGAGTGCCTCAACCATCCAGCTTTCGAGCGCACCACTCAATAAGCCTCCGATAATTCCGAATGCAGCAATTTTGTAATCATGAAGCTTCTGCTACCTTTTCTCCTCTTTGTTCAGGGCAACAACGGTGGCGTAATCATCTACGAAATTAAATCCTCTTTGAGTGACTCCCCCAAAGAGGAATCCACCATCGCTACCATGGCCTTTTATCAAGCCCGCTTCGTGTAGGCCGTTGTAGAGCTCAATATACTTTTCGATGAAACAGTACTTCTCGCCCGTGAGATGAAGGTGATTCTCGGCAACAAAACCGCTACCCTCACTTCCCCCTCAGCCGCAACTAGCAGATTCAACCCCTCAAGCTCACTGCTCTGCAAGTCGACACCATTTACTGAGTACATCGGCACCGCCTGAAATTATCCTTAAAGCTCAACACTAGAGACATCGAATTCACCTGACATAAGTTTAGACAGCAGAGTGTCACGAAGCTCGATGAGAGCGACAATTTCTTTTCTGTTTGAGAGAAGCATATCGTATAGAGGGGCAACTTTTCCAGAGAAAGCTTGCAGGTCATCAACGTCGGAAATCACCTTCTTGCCATAATCTGTTCCTTTCTCTCGACTAATGGTATGGCGTTTCGAGTGTATAGGCGGCGGACCGCTGGGGCGCGGTACTCAAGCGCGCCGCTGGCGGTACTGAAGGGCAATTTTCACGTTTTTGAATGGCGGTACTGAAGCGCGTTATAAGTGGTACGGAGAAAGACGATTACTCAGTCAATGAGATTCCTTTCTCTAAATACAGAAAAAGGAATCAGTAACTCACAATTATGTCGCCGCAATAAGGGGGGCGGGGGAATGGAGGCCCCGTCCCCCTTATCTATATGCAATGATATTGCTTGCACCTATTGTGAGGCTGCATTTAGATCTCACAAGTGGTAATAGCGATTTCCAGGTTCTCCCACGGTGAAATTCGGGTTCATGTATGGATCGCCTTCGACATAGTAGTTTGCCCAGCGATAATTCATGTACGCGACCTCTTTGTGGAAGCGAATCTGCTTGTCCGTGTTGTTTTCAACGCCTCTAGAAATTGACTCGTAATGATACAGCTCGACTTCGGGCGTGTATACAATCAGATCGTTAATCTCGCGAAGCTTTAGGCAAAAGTCAACATCATTAAATGCGACTTGAAGCTCTTCGGTGAAACCTCCGACTTTTTCGTATTCGCTTCGTTTGGTCATGATGCAAGCCGCCGTGACGGCGCTGAAATCTTGCTGCGCATCGTTGAGTGCAAAATAGCCCCAGTTGTCTTTTGGCATGCTTTGGCAGAGATGTCCTGCCACGCCGCCCGTGACGCATAGGCCAGCGTGTTGAATGGTGTTGTCGGGATAGTAGAGTTTTGCACCAACTGCGCCAACATCCTCGCGTGCGCAGATGCCAAGCATAGTTTCAATCCAATTGGGCGTAATCACTTCGGTGTCGTTATTCAGCAGCAAGAGATAATTTCCCTTGGCACGGGCCACTCCAAAGTTCATGAGCTTGGAAAAGTTAAATTCGTGCTCCCAGGTAACAAGGCGAACGATATCAGGGTATTTGGCTTGTAACTTATCGTAATACTCGAACGTCGCATTTTCCGTGCTGTTATTTTCGATTATCACAAGCTCGTAATTGTCGTATGTGGATTTCTCGACAATTGACGTAATGCAGTTATCGAGGATATTAGCGTAATCTTTGGTTGGAATGATGATCGAAACGAGCGGATGGGAATCTGGCGCGGCATAGGTTACTTTATATGTAAAGGGACGACGTGCCTGTTCAACCTTTGCATTGAGCCCAAGCCTGTCCAAATGATTCTGAACTGCTTTGATTCCTGCGATAGTGGCATACGGCTTGCTGTCGGCATTAGCCGCGGTTGATGTTTCGCTTAGGCGCCAGTGATATAGAACTTTTGCAACATGGTGGACATTCCTTGCCTTTTCAACGGCCCGGAGAGTCAAATTATGATCCTGGGCTCCATCGAACTCTTTCGTATTCGGTTCTAGAGTGTCAAGAAGGGACTTACGGATGGTAAGCATGTGGCATATATAGTTATTATTTCTGAGTAAATCGATATTGAAATCCGGTTTAAAGAACGGCTGTGCCAGCTTTCCATCGGGCATGAGTTTGTCTTCATCGCAATAAAGAAGATCAACGTTATCATTGTTTTCAATTGCCTCGGCATACGAGAACAACAAATCCGGTTCAAGGATGTCGTCATGGTCAAAGAAGCTGACGAAATCGCCCGAAGCAGCAGCTACTCCGGCATTTGTGTTTTCGGAAATGCCCTTATTCTCGGCAAGGGTAATTGATTTAATTCTGTTGTCGCGGGCTACCTCATGCTCAACGCGAGCCTTTAGTTCCTGATTGTCAGGGCTTGCATTAACTAGGAGGAGCTCCCAGTTTGCATAAGACTGGTTTTTTACGGATTCGACCATATCGTTAAAAAACGAAATGGGCGTGTTGTAAAGAGGGACAATGATGCTGAATTTCGGAGCGCTATTGAAGACGATTTTTCTCTGCTTCTCCAGTGCACCAATGGTTGCCTTATGCTCTGTAAACCATTCGGGGTATTCAGGGTCAAACTGCGCATGGGTAAAGAGGAAGTTGGTCTCCTCAAGAAGCAAGCCTAATTTATCAGGCGTTAAGCAGTCAAATGCACTGAATGATGGGTGATTTTGATCGTCAATAATAAAATAGTAACGATCAAACGCCTTTGGCATGCGGATCGAGAGCTGCGTTTCAAGTTGCTTTTTCTCGGATGTAAATCCAACGCTCGTTACATTTGAACCGAAATTGACTATGCTCAGCCCAACCTCATTGAGGAACCGGTCGAGGCAGCGAAGTTTGATTTGCGAGTCATTGCGGTACGGTGTTCTAACCGTGCACCTCAGGATATACTCGTTTGAATCTTCGATGCACTGCCAAAAATCAATCGTCGCCATCTCAAACTCTGAAACGTCATCGTAATTTCGGAGTTTGCTGCACATGTCAGGTTTAATTTTGTAGTTAAGACGCGACTCCCATTTGATGTTCTTGCAATTGAGCGAAAGGGAGTCGCTGCTCAGGTTGCAACCGTCTTTGCCGATTTCGTTAAACTCAATTTTAATGGCTCGGGTATCGGGGTCGGGGATTACAAGAACGTATGAGTTCGATTCGCCGTTATTGTCCTTGAATTTTAGAAGAGACAAAGGTAAGCGGCGGTCGTCATCCGTTGCCGCTTGAGCTTTTATGCTGGAGCCTTCATGGATGCCTTCTATTTTAAGTTGCTGGTAGATTTTCCAGTTTCCTCTGCATACTCCGGTTGTTTCGACTCGCATTGTTTGCCTTTCGTTTGTTGGACACTGCTCATTGTACTTATTCACTTCATGTCTCGCTATAAATGCAGAGAGGAGTTCCGTGATTTCTGGCATTCTTAGATGTGTCGCTATGAGTTCGTCAGACGCTCCGTTCCGCTGTGTTAACATCGAAGAGGACATCTACGTACATCACGCTTTCTGTCGCTGTTGAGGTTCAGGTTATTGTCCTCGCGGCGCTCTGCTTCCTAGTCGTTGCTCATTTCGGGTCCATTGACTTCAAGGGGGTTATTATGAAAGTTGTCTTGTTTGTTGGAGGGGCTGCAAGGGTCCTAGGCGGGGGCTGCGCCCAACGAACGGATTGACGTGACGTGCGAGGTGTGTCCTAGGCCCGGGGGTTCGAATCCCCCGGCCCCCTCCGTAAAGAAAGAACCGCCATTGGGGCGACCCTTATCTCCTGGGGTGGCCGATTCGGCCGCCGCCACTCTTTTCCAGGTCTGCGGACCTGTGTTCGTCCTGGAACGGAAACAGGCTCCTCGCTATCACCCAGAGTATTCCGATGATCTCGGCGGTCGTCGCGCCCATCCAGGAAATTATCACCTCGGTAGGGATTTCGCGCTGCAGCCACATGAGACGGGCGGTGTACGCGACGACGAGGGTGTTGCATGCGACCAGCTGCCACTTGACGCACTTGAGCGCGGCCTTTCCGAGTTCGGACCGAAGGTCGTTCTCCGCCTCCATCCTCTTGACCACGCTCTCGGCCTGGGCCGCCTTGGCTCGCCGTTCCCGCTCCTCGCTCGAGCATTCGACCCTGACCTCGTCTAAATGGGCGCTTTCGATGGGGAAGACGTTTGCTCTCCTTTGTGCCGAACCCATGAGGTCGATTGCCTCTTGTGTCCCTTTTGGTGACCTGCTTCCGCGCTGGTCTGCGCTATCGCAGCCCAAGGTTTTCCACCCTATGGCCCACGGCGGTTACGGATACGTCGAGTATGTCCGTCATCTCACCGATGCTACAATTGCCCGCCCAGAGTTTCGCTACGACCTGTGCCGGCATGAGGAGCGCGGCGGCAAACGAGTTCGCCCATATCTCCTCGGGGTCTGTCCCTCGAGACGAGAGGGCGTCCCTTCGCTCAATGACCCCAGCAACCTCCCCGTCTCCTAGGTTTTGGTACGAGTGGATGTAGAGGCGCTCCGTCACCTCGCACGCCGTTATGTGCCCACCGCCTCATCCAGCTCGTCCGCGACCCTGTAGTGCGTGTTTGTGTCAATGGCTAACTGAACAGCGCATTGGACCAAATATGGTCCAATGGTTGGAGTCTTGTGGTCCGTAAGGACGTGAACCAAAGAGGCTGCATGCTTGGCTCTCTCCGTCCTTCTTTTGTGCAGTTCTGCAACCTAGGTTCGGCCTCGCGTATACTTATATCATCTGTGTACACCCAACTCTGGAGGTCCAACCTATGAAAGGCATCATCCTCGCGGGTGGCTCGGGCACGCGTCTGTACCCGCTCACGCTCGTCACCAGCAAGCAGCTGCTGCCGGTCTACGACAAGCCCATGATCTACTACCCGC
>NZ_QRKO01000014.1:0-51367 GCF_003471985.1 Collinsella sp. AM15-2
GAAGAAGGGGGAGGCCTCGCGGCCTCCCCCTTTTTTGCGTTTACGGGGTGTAAATGACTCAATTACACCAGACGATCTTGTTGTTTTTGGTATTGAGCCTTTATTTAAAGAAAATAAATCGTATAACAAGGGCAACTGCTATGGCCGCAATGATCAAAAGCAGAATTGTCAGCTGATGCTGCTTGCGTCGTTTACTTGACGAAACGAAGATTGATTTTCCCTGTTTTGGCGTTTCGAGATAGCGAGCCGAATGCGTCAAGGTTTGCTTGGGTCGAGGCCCTCTTTGTTGATGAGCGGCGGATGCTTTCATCGGCTCATCGCTAGCTGCGCTGTTTTTAGATAATGGTGCGTCTTTCAGATATACAGGGTCTCCCGAGGCAACGCCCATATGTTTGCGCCCCGTTTGCGCTTCTTCGAGTGTTTGATATCGGTTTCTTGTCACATATTTGGGCTCTGGGTCATTGATGGGCTCTTGCGAGATGTGGGGGCGATGGAATCGAATCGGTTGCGGGCTGGATGCTTCGTCCTGCTCCGGCATAAACGTGTTGTCCTGTTTTTGATCGTCCATGATGCCCTTAGTTCGTCATCAATATCGTGTATGCGCCCATTGTAAGCCAGCCGTCTAGTTTTGATGGGATTGCATACATTATTTAAGCCTTCGTTCAAATTCCGTTTATTAGACAAAACCTTAGTGAAACAGACTCAGATATGCTTATATCAATAGACTCAAAAAACTTTATAGTCGATGTATATATAAGAAGCGGTTGGGCATATATATGAGCGTCAAAAGAAGTCCCAGTCACCTAGAAGATGACTCGGCAGTCCTTAAAAGGAGTGGTAAACATGGCAAGCATGGTTCCTTATCGTTCGGTTTTTGGCGTTCGTCCTTCTGCTAGCTCGCTGTTCGATCTGTTTGATGATATGACCGACCTTGCAAACAACTCGATTGCCTCTAAGGCGTTCCCCGTTGACGTTGAGGATAAGGGCGATGGCTATGAGGTCAAGGCCTATCTGACCGGCGTCGCCAAGGACGATATCGATGTCGAGCTTAACGAGGGCCGTTTGTCCATTAGCGTGAATGTCGAAGAGAACGAGGAGAACGAGGGCAAGAACTTCCTGCAGAAGGAGTTTAGCTCGTACAGCGCGACGCGTGGCGTATATCTGAAGGACGCTTCGAGCGAGGGCCTCTCGGCTAAGTACGTTGACGGCATCCTGACCGTTACGGTTCCCAAGATCGTCGAGAAGAAGAACGTTACGAAGATCTCCATCGACTAACTTCGTTGGTGTTCTGCGCTATTAAAAGACAGCAAAAGGGGCTGGGAAGCGATTCCCGGCCCCTTTTGCTGTTTAGGACAGTTATTGAATAGTTGCTGGCCGATGCTGGCTTGCGGGGCGTATCGAGAGTTTTCGCGATCCTTGGAGAAGGGTGGCGGAGCTGCCGACCTCGTCATCCAAGGTTGCGGCTAGAGCTTTGGCATAGCTTTTGACGGTAAGGCTCGGGCGATTATTATCTTGGCTGATATGCATGGCAATGAGCTGTTCGGTGCGATCGGTAACGAGTTCGCGCGCGGCTTCGGCGGCTTGGTCGTTGGAGAGGTGCCCCCTTGCAGACAGGATGCGCTCCTGAAGAAAGCGGGGATATTCTCCCTCGCGCAGCATGGTCACATCGTGGTTGCTTTCGAGTGCGAGGACTCGACAATCTTTGAGGGTGTTCATGGCTTGGCTCGATAGCTCTCCGGTGTCGGTGGCAAAGCCGATGGAATTATCGAGGGTGTCGAATCGATAGCCGACTGGATTGATGACATCGTGTGACGTTGAGTAGGTTTGCACGTGGATGCCGGCAATGGATAGGGTGTCACCGGGATCGAATTCCTCGACAGGCAGATGCGAAAGATTTTCTTTGCTCGAAAGTGTGCCCCTGCTGGCATAGAGGGGGCCGTGCCAGTGCTTGCACCAGACATCGAGACCTTTGATGTGGTCGCTGTGCTCATGAGTGATGAGAAGAGCCGAGACGTTATCTGCCGAGAGCCCCAGTTCTGCCATGCGCTTTAATGTCTCGCGGCGAGAAAGACCGTCGTCAATCATGATGAGCCCTCGGGGGCCTTCGATGAGCGCGCAGTTGCCTTTTGAGCCACTGCCGAGGATATGAAGGTGCAGACGAGACATAAGATTCCAAAGGATACAATGGGTGCGAACGAATAGAGGAGGAAGCAAATGCCAACGGTATCTCAGCATTATGGACACCATGCTGCATCGTGGGCTGATGATAAAGCCTTGGCAACGCGGCAGCAGGCTGCTCCTGTCGTGCTCATGGTATCAGGCGGCGCGGACTCGACGGCTTTGCTCCTTATGGCGTGCACATCAAAGCTGGATATCCAAGACGGACGCGGTGTTGCCCCCATCGCGCGCGAGCGACTGCACGTGCTGCATGTGAACCATCATCTGCGTGGTGAGGCGTCCGATGGCGACGAGGCCTTTGTGCGTGAGCTCTGCGCGCAATATGGCTTGCCGCTGTGTGTTGAACATGCCTATTTTGATGATGAATCGGGCAATATCGAGGCGGCGGCGCGCGAGGTGCGTTATGCCGCGGCGCGAAGATATGTTCGCGAGCTCTGCGCCCAGACGGGGGCACCGCGAACGGCGGCTCGTATCTGCACCGCGCACACGTCTTCGGATCGCGCGGAAACGTTTTTGATGAACGCGATTAAGGGTTCGGGGCCCGCTGGTCTATCGAGCATTCCTCGCCGGAGGAATATCGTGGTGCGTCCCTTGCTCGACCTGACTCATGATGAGCTCGTGGGCTATCTGCAGGTGCATGGTCAACCGTGGCGTGAAGATGAAAGCAACGAGGACGTTTCGTACTTGCGCAACTATGTGCGCCATCGGGTGATGCCGGTGGTGGCGCAGCGCAACGCGAGCGTCTGTAAGACGATTGGCGCCGCCTGCGAGATCTTAGGCGATGAGGATGCCTTTCTTTCCCAGCTTTCCGCGCAGGCGTTCCGAAACTGCCTGCGTAAGGAGGCGGCGGGTGCACTGGTCCTTGACGCTCGTCGACTGGCCGCGGCTGAGGTGGTAATCGCGCGGCGCATCGTGAGGCTGGCGATCAAACGCATCGATCCGGACGCTCGTCCAGAGATGCGACATGTGGAGCGCGTGCTCGCCTGTGTCGCCGAAGACTCGGGTTCGGTCACACTGCCGGCGGGAATTGACGCACGCGTTGAGTTTGGCATGCTGGCGTTTAAGGCGCCGGTGGCTCGCGAGGGCCTGGTCGCGGACTGGGTTACCGTACCCGGTCGCTTGCCGTTGGGCGGGGGACGTATGCTGGTCACAGAACCGATGGCCGTTGAGCCGGGATGCGATATCGTGCGCCGCGCCCGTGAGCTTGCGGCTGCCGGGGAAGCGACAGCTTTGGTAGACGCGGCTGCCCTGGGTTTTGCCGACAGCGATAGCGAGCGGATCCTGGCGGGCTCGCGTGGGGAGATTCCCGCCGAGGCGCGATTGGCGCGCCTGTGGGTGGACGGTCCCACACCGGGAGACGTGATGTGCCCGTTAGGGATGAGTGGCCGAAGCAAGAAGGTATCCGACTTGCTAGGAGAGGCCCGCATTCCCGTTTCCGAGCGCGCCGGCGTGCCCATGGTGAGGACGGCGCCGGGGGGTGCCGTGGTGTGGGTCGCCGGAGTTCGCGCGGACGAGCGCTTTAAGTGTACGGCGGCGACGCGTGTGGCTTATCTGCTTCGCGTGGTTGATGCGGATTAGCCCCTCGCACCAGCTTTTCTGTGCGGCGTTGACGGTATTCCCGCGCTGATGGTGCGCGGGCTGGAAAATATACCCCGTGCGCTGCTAGAATGTGTAGTTCGCGTCCATGCGGCGGTGCGTGGGCGATAAGCACAAGAAAGGGTTGTCATGGCTTCTCAACATCCGGATATCGAGAAGGTTCTGTTTACGCAGGAGGATATCGACGGTATCGTCTCTCGCCTAGGCGAGCAGATTACTCGCGACTACGCGGGTAAGGATCTGGTGCTGATTGCGGTCCTGCGCGGCGCCGTGGTCTTTATGGGCGACCTGATGCGCAAGATCGAGCTGCCGACCAACATCGATTTCATGGCTGTTTCGAGCTATGGCGACGGTGTGAAGTCCTCGGGCATCGTGCGTATCATTAAGGACCTGGATATCGACATCCGTGGTCGCGACGTGCTGATTGTCGAGGACATTCTGGACTCGGGCCTGACCCTCAAGTACCTGATGAAGAACCTCGAGAGCCGCAAGCCCGCCTCGCTGGAGGTTGCCGCCTTCCTGTGGAAGGACGTTGAGGACCGTACCTCGGCCGTCACGCCCAAGTATGTTGGAACCCATTGCCCCGATGCCTTTGTGGTGGGCTACGGCCTCGACTATGCCGAGCGCTATCGTAACCTTCCGTATCTGGGCATTTTGAAACCGGAGGTTTATTCGTAAGATGCCCGACGACCGTAACGATAACAATTCCCAGACTCCCCGGGAGCCTAAGATCCCGGGGATGCCCGGAGGCAAGAAGCCCACGCGTACGGGCTGGCTGTATTTTATTTTGGCTTGCGCGCTTCTGGGCTACGCCTTCTTTAACATGGGCTCCGGCTTCGCCAATTCCAGCAATACCGTAAAGCTCGCGACGAGCGAGATGGTCAACGCCATTAAGCAGGATCGCGTCGAAGATTTGACCTATACGGTTCAAGACGGAAGCGTGGCGGGTCATTACTGGAAGACGAAAAAGGACAAGGGTGACACGAGCGAGCTCAAGAGCTTCTCCTCGACCTATGTCGGCTCCGATTCGCTTGCCGAGCTTATGGCGGAGCACCCCGATACCAAGTACATCGTCAACACCAATGACCCCGATTTTTGGGGCGACTTGGCGATGAGCGTGCTTCCGACGATCGCCCTGATCGCCATCATGTTCTACTTTATGCGCCAGATGATGGGCGCCAACAACAGGAACATGCAGTTTGGCAAGACCAACGCCAAGACCAACGAGGCAACGCGCCCCAAGGTCAAGTTTGAGGATGTTGCCGGTGTGGACGAGGCAGTCGAGGAGCTCGAGGAGATTCGCGACTTTTTGAGCGATCCGGACCGCTATCGCAAGCTGGGCGCCAAGATTCCGCGCGGCGTGCTGCTGGTTGGCCCTCCGGGTACCGGTAAAACCCTGCTGGCCAAGGCCGTTGCCGGCGAGGCGGGCGTGCCGTTCTTTAGCATCTCGGGTTCCGACTTTGTCGAGATGTTCGTGGGTGTCGGCGCCAGCCGCGTGCGCGACCTTTTTAAGGAGGCCAAGTCTCAGGCTCCGTCGATCATCTTTATTGACGAGATCGATGCCGTGGGACGTCAGCGCGGAGCTGGCTTGGGCGGCGGTCACGACGAGCGCGAGCAGACGCTCAACCAGCTGCTGGTCGAGATGGACGGCTTTGAGGAAAGCGAGTCGGTCATCCTGATCGCTGCGACCAACCGTCCTGACATCCTGGATCCGGCATTGCTGCGTCCCGGCCGTTTTGACCGTCAGGTTACGGTCGACCGTCCGGATGTGAAGGGCCGCGAGCAGATCTTGCGCGTGCATGCCGAGAACAAGCCGATGGACGAGGACGTTAAGTTTGAGAAGCTCGCCCAGATGACCGTTGGCTTTACTGGTGCCGATTTGGCGAACCTGCTCAACGAGTCTGCGTTGCTGGCCGCTCGCCGTCATCGTTCTGTGATCTCGATGGACGAGGTCGAGGAGTCGATGGAGCGCGTGATTGCCGGACCGCAACGCAAGGGTCGCGTGATGACCGAAGCCGAGCGCACCACGATTGCCTACCATGAGAGCGGTCACGCTTTGGTGGGCCACATCCTGGAGCACTCCGATCCGGTTCATAAGATCTCGATCGTCAGCCGCGGTCAGGCCCTGGGCTACACACTGCAGCTTCCGCAGGAGGATCACTTCCTCAAGACCAAGAACGAGATGCTCGACGAGCTCGCCGTGTTCTTGGGTGGTCGCGTTGCCGAGGAGCTCATGTGCGACGACATCACGTCGGGCGCGAGCAACGATCTGGAGCGCGCGACTAAGATGGCGCGCGAGATGGTCACGCGCTTGGGCATGAGCGAGGAGTTGGGCACGCAAGTGTTTGGCGAGGCGCAGCATCAGGTGTTCCTGGGTCGCGACTATGCCGATCACCAGGATTACTCCGAGGAGACGGCGCGTCGCATCGACATCGAGGTCCAGCGCATTATGCGTGAGGCCCATCGTCGTGCGGTCGAGATTTTGGATGCCCGCCGCGATCAGCTCGATCTGATGGCCAAGGTGCTGCTTGAGCGCGAGACCGTCGAGGGTGACGCCGTGAACGCCCTGCTCGACAACGAGTGGGACGCTTACCTTGAGCGCGAGGGCGATATCCTGGCGGCCAAGGAGGAGCGCAACGCCAAGGCGGCTGGCATGCCGACCAAGAAGCGCTCGCTTCGCATGAGCGAGGAGGAGTTGGCGGCTGATGCCGCGGCCTTTGCGCAGGCGGCCATGCAGGAGGATGCCGAAGCCGCATCCGATGATGCCGGAGATGGCAATGCTGCCAACGCTGACGGCAACACCGACGCCGACAAATAGTTCTTGTAGCGAAAGCCTCCGCGGGGAAACCTGTGGAGGCTCTTTCTTTTGAGCGATATGTTGATTGGGGACAGACTTAAATGAGCGTTTTCACGCATTTAAGTCTGTCCCCAATCAACATTGTGGCGCTCTAGTTGGCTAAAGCGTACAATAGCGCCTATGCGAAAGGGGAACAGATGATCAACGAAACTATGTATGCTCGCGGTGCGGAAAGCTCCATCATCCGTGAGATTTTTAGCTATGGCCTTGAGCGCAAGGCACAGATCGGTGCGGAGAACGTATTCGATTTTTCGCTGGGCAACCCGAGTGTTCCGGCGCCCGCTGCTGTTGCTGAGTCCATTAAGAAGGCATTGGAGCTGCCGAGCGACCAGCTGCATGGATACACGCCTGCGCCGGGTCTGCCGCAATGTCGAGCGGCCGTCGCCGACTCGCTCAACCGTCGCTTTGGCACGAGCTATGAGGGCAAGGACGTCTTTATGACGGTGGGTGCCGCGGCTTCGCTCACCTGCACGCTCAACGCCGTTACGAACCCGGGCGATGAGGTTGTTGTTATCGCCCCGTACTTTCCGGAGTATCGCGTGTGGATTGAGAAGGCCGGCTGCACGTGTGTTGAGGCGCTCGCCGATGAAGATACGTTCCAGCTGAGCGTGAGTAACGTGCTCAAGGCGATTACCGATAAGACGGCTGCCGTCATCATCGACTCGCCCAACAATCCGACCGGTGCCGTATATACACGCGACACGCTGACGCGACTGGCCAATGTTCTGCGCGAGGCCAACGCTCAGCGCGATCCCGAGAATCCGATTATGCTCATCTCTGATGAGCCGTATCGCGAGATTGTCTATGGCGCCGAGGTGCCTTGGGTGCCTTCGATCTACGAGCACACCATCGTGTGCTACTCGTATTCCAAGTCGCTTTCGCTACCGGGCGAGCGCGTCGGGTGGATCCTGGTTCCCAATACGAATCCTCAGGCAGCTCGTCTAATGCCCGCCGTTGCCGGTGCCGCCCGTACGCTGGGCTTCGTGTGTGCACCGGCGCTCTTCCAGCGTGTAATCATCGACTGCATTGATGAACCGAGCGATGTCGAGGCCTATGCTCGCAACCGCACCGCGCTTACCGATGCACTAGCGGAGTACGGCTACACCTATGTTGAGCCGGATGGCGCGTTCTACCTATGGGTGAAAGCGCTGGAGTCCGATGCGAATGCGTTCTGTGAGCGCGCGAAGAAGCATGAGCTGCTCGCGGTGCCTTCGGATAGCTTTGGCATGCCGGGCTGGTTCCGCCTGGGCTACTGCGTGAGCTATGAGACAATCGTCAACTCTCTGCCTGCCTGGAAGCAGCTGGCCGACGAATATCGTCGAAAGTAAAGCGCTCTGCTTACAATGTTTTACGTGAAACGGGGTTTGGTTTTAAGCCAGACCCCGTTGTCTATGCCGTTGTGTGATTGGGATGAAGCAGTTTTACGACTGCCGAAAGCTATGCGTACAATGAATATACGCGACGGCCATACTGGACAAGGAGACCCGATGCCCTACCTTCTTTCTTGTGATATTCATACTCATACGATGTTCTCTGCGCATGCGTACTCAACCATCGAGGAGAACATCTATTGGGCGGCGGAGCGCGGCCTTCAGGTGCTCGGTTCCGCCGATCATTTAAGCTCGATGGTTACGCCTTGTCCCAATGACCTGCGCAGTTTCCAATTCTTTATTAACCAGGATATCTGGCCGCGCATTTGGAGCGGCGTGCTGGTGCTGCGTGGTGCCGAGGCTGATATCGTTTCGCTGGACGGCAGCTTGTTTGGCGAAGACATTCCCGTTTCGCTCGATATCGCCGGCGATTCGTATAGTCGTGAGCATTCGCTGTTCGATTTGGTGACGCGTAATTTGGATTATTTGGTGGCAAGCGTGCATAACCCGCAGTTTGCCGAAGGCGCGACGCTCGCCCAAACGACCCAGATGTACATCAATGCCCTGGAGCACCCCAAGGTGTTCATGCTTGGGCATGCGGGTCGTTCGGGCGTGCCGTTCGATATCGATGAGGTGCTGTTGGCGGCCAAGGCCAAGCACAAGATCATCGAGATCAACAACCATAGTCTTGAACACGGTGTCGACACTGAGCATTGGGCCGTATGCCGCAAGATCGCCGAGCGCTGCGCCGAGCTGGGCGTGGGTATTGGCGTGTCGACCGATGCCCACATTGGCATGGCCATTGGCAAGCTCGATCACGCGCGCAAGATGCTCGACGAGATTCACTTCCCGCTGGATTTGATCGTGACGCGCGACCGCGAGACGCTGCTGCGCGAGATGGCGGCAGCCGGCGTGTGTGACCTGCGCAAGGGGATGTAGCGGAGTTCATAAACCAAGCGAAGGGGGCGGTCCAGACGGGCCGCCCCCTTTCTTGTCTCGAAAATCTACCGGGGTGGATTAGCGGCGCTCGAGGACCGCTACGGTTTCGGTGTGGTCGGTATGGGGGAACATGTCGACAGGCGTGATCTTGAGCAGGCGATAGCCTCCGTCGAGGAGCTGGTGCAGGTCGCGCTCTTGGGTCACAGGGTTGCAGCTGATATAGGTGATGCGGCGCGGCTTGAGTGCGCAGGCGGCTTCGAGGAACTCGGGGGTGGAGCCGGCGCGCGGCGGGTCGATGGAAAGGACATCGATCCGCTCGTTGTTGTCGGCGGCGTCCAGGATGTAATCGGTGGCGTCGTCGGCCATAAACCAAGCGCTGCGGGTGAGGCCGTTGAGCTCGGCATTGCGACGTGCGTCGGCAATGCCCGCCGGGTTGCGCTCCACGCCGAGCAGCATAATGCCGATGCCCTTGTCCTGGGCATCCTTCGCGGCGCACAGGCCGATGGTTCCGCTGCCGCAGTAAGCGTCCATAAGAATATCACCCTGCTGCAGGTCCATGCCGTCAATGGCAAGTCGATAGAGCAGCTCGGTTTGCTGCGGATTGGTCTGATAGAACGCGGTGGGGGAGATGTCGAATTCGCAGCCGAGCAGCTGGTCGCGCATGCATTCGGCGCCATACACGATGCGGGTTTCCTCGCCGAGGATGGCGTTGCCGGGGCGTCCGTTGATGTTTTGGGCGACGGTGACGATGTGCGGATTGAGTGCGGCGACAGCCTCAAAGAACTCCTGCGCATGCGGCAAGTCGCGCTGAGCGGTCACGAGCGTGACCATGACCTGGTCGGTACGCCAACCGCAGCGGACGACGGCATAGCGAAGCAAACCAAGATGCTTGTCCTCATTAAAGGCGGGAATATGCAGATGCTCGGCCTCATGCGCGATGCCGTTGAGAATCTGGCGGGCACCCGGTGCCTCGACAGGGCATTCGGGAACGGCAACGATCTTGTGCGTGCCACGCTCAAAAAAGCCGCAGCGGACAGCGCCCTCCTTGCCGGGAGCAAAGGGGGTGGCAGCCTTATGACGAAAACCACGCGGCGCAGGATACTTGCCCGGGTCGCCCAGGGTAACGTCCATACCGCGAATGGGATCAACGGCAATACCCTCGCGCTCGCAGAGCTCAGCAAACAGCTCCTCCATAGCAGCCTGCTTGGCTGCCAACTGCTTCTTATAAGGACGATTAAGCGCCGTGCACCCACCGCAAGCCCGCATGATGGAACAAGGCGACTTGGGATCCACAGCCTTACGCGCAGACGAAGCCGAATCGTTACGCGGACGCTTGGAGCGAGTCTGAGGCGCCTTATCCCCGCCCCGACGAGAGCCGGGACGCTTGGCCTTAGCCTTGCCCTTGGCCGACTTACCCTTCGCATCCTTAGACGATTTAGATTTCTTAGAAGATTTTTTCTCCTCCGACCCCTCAGCCGCCTCAATCAAAGCACGACGAGCCCTACGCTCCGCACGAGATTCTGCCATGAATTAACCCCACTATTAAATAAAAGAAAAGTCCGAAGTAATTGTACCGTGCATTCAACGTGCCCGATTGGAGGGGACGCCTATTTAAGGTCCCGAGCACGTTGTCTCCCGGAATGCCGGCAGCCGTCACGGTATTTAATTTGTCGCGAGTTCCGCACGAACAGGAGGCCACTTAATGTGGCCTCCGTCGTGAGCAGGACTGTAGAGCAGCAAATTAAATACCGTGACAGCTGCCGGCATTCCGGGTGCTCCAACCTAGTGCTCCATGCGCGCTTTCCGTCTTGCGCAGGACTGTAGAGCAGGAAACTTAATTACGCGCCGCTCCCCGCCCACGCCGGGCAAGCCCTCCCTTGTACTCCATCTCACTAAAGTGTATGATTCTGGACGTTACATGACTCACTTTACCTAACTAAAGTGCCATCAAGGGGGAATACCATGAATACCGATATGTCTCGTCGTCAGTTTGTTGGTCTAGCTGGCTCACTCGCCACGGTGCTTGGCCTCGGCCTGGTAGGCTGCGGTGGTGGTGCCGATAAGGGCTCCGCTGCCGGTTCTGCCGCAGCCAAGGACGTGAAGGGCGCTGCGGAGTCCAAGAAGCTCGTGGTGGGCTTTGATAAGTCCTATCCTCCGTATGGCTTTGTGGGCGACGATGGTGAGTACACGGGCTTTGATCTCGACCTTGCCAAGGCCGTTGCCGACAAGCAGGGCTGGGACGTTAAGTATGAGGCTATCGACTGGGATGCCAAGGACACGCTGCTCAACTCGGGTGCCATCAACTGCATCTGGAACGGCTTTACCATGGAGGGCCGCGAGGACGACTACACGTTCTCCGAGCCGTACATGCTCAATGAGCAGGTGCTCGTGGTCAAGAAGAACGCGGGTATCAAGAGCTGGGACGATCTTGCCGGCAAGACCGTGATTACCCAGACCGATTCCGCTGCGCAGGATGTGCTCGAGGGCGACCAGAAGGATCTGGCGGCGACGTTTGCCACGCTCGACACGATCGGCGAGTACAACACGGCCTTTATGCAGCTCGAGAGCGGCGCGGTCGATGCCGTGGCTTGCGACCTTTCGATTGCCCAGTATCAGCTTGCCGCCAAGCCCGATGCTTATACGCAGCTCGACAAGCCGCTGTCCAGCGAGCACTACGCCGTCGGCTTTAAGAAGGGCGACACCAAGTCGGCCGACGCCGTGACCGAGTCGCTCAAGGCACTTTATGAGGACGGTGCGGTCAAGGACCTGTGCGATAAATATGCAGAATACGGTCTTTCCTTCGACAACTGGGTTCTGAAATAGCGGCTTTCCCAGGCACCCGATTTTGCCGTTCAAACCGTCGCTTGCGTACATTTAGTACGCGGCGCTCCTCTTTCACGGCAAACTCGAGCACCTGGAAAACCTGCTTTAGCATTGGGTTTGCTGTTCTGTTGTCGCGAAAGAGAGCTTAGGTTGTCTATTCAGGTCATGATGCAGATGCTTGGCCAGGGATTCTTGGTCAGTTTGCAGTTGTTTGTGCTGACGCTGCTGGGGTCGATTCCGCTGGGAATCCCCGTGGCGTTTATGCGCATGAGCAAAATCGCGCCGCTTCGCTGGATTGCGCGCATCTATATCTCGGTCATGCGCGGCACGCCGCTCATGCTGCAGATGTTTGCCATCTACTTTGCCCCGTACTACGTGTTTGGCATTTCGCTCACGCCCGATTCCAAGTGGACGGCGTGCGTCGTAGCGTTCATCATCAACTACGCCGGTTACTTTGCCGAGATCTATCGCTCGGGCCTGCAGTCCATTCCGCGCGGTCAATACGAGGCAGCCGAGGTGCTGGGCTATTCGCGCATGCAGACGTTTCTGTATATCGTGATGCCGCAGGTCGCCAAGCGTATTCTGCCGGCGATGGGCAACGAGATCATCACGCTGGTCAAGGACACGTCGCTGGCGTTTGCCATTGGCGTGGGTGAGATGTTCTCGACGGCCAAGGAGCTGGTCGCCTCGCAGGTGAGCATGGTGCCGTTTGCGATCGCGGCGCTGATCTACTGGATCTTTAACTTTGTGGTCGAGATGCTGCTGGGCGCCGCCGAGAAAAAATTGGATTACTACCATGATTAATTCGGTAATGAATATATCGAACGCGCGCAAGGCGTTTGGCGGCAATGAGGTGCTCAAGGATATCTCGCTCGAGGTCAAGCGTGGCGAGGTCGTGGCGATTATCGGGCCTTCGGGTGGCGGCAAGTCCACGCTGCTGCGGTGTGCCACGCTGCTCGAGACACTCGACGGAGGCTCGCTCTCGTTTGGTGACCTTGCCGTTGCGACGGATGCGGGTTCGGGCGCGGTCTATGCGAAGGGCGATGTGCCCAAACAAGCACGCTCGCGATTCGGCCTGGTGTTCCAAAATTACAATCTGTTTCCGCACTATACGGTGATGAAAAACATCACCGACGCTCCGGTTCGCGTACTCAAGCGTCCGCGCGAGCAGGCCGAAGCGCGTGCACACGAGCTTATTGCACAGATGGGGCTGACGGGCAACGAGAACAAGGTACCGTGCGAGCTTTCGGGCGGTCAGCAGCAGCGCGTGAGTATTGCCCGCGCCTTGGCGCTCGACCCGGAGATCTTGTTCTTTGACGAGCCGACCTCGGCACTCGATCCCGAGCTGACGGCCGAGGTGCTGCGTGTCATTAAAGACCTTGCCGCGCAGAATATGACGATGGTGATTGTGACCCACGCAATGCAGTTTGCGCGCGATGTTGCCGACCGCGTGGTCTTTATGGATGGCGGTCGCATTGTCGAGGAGGGATCTGCCGAGCAGGTTATCGACCATCCGCGTGAGCAGCGCACCCGTGAGTTCTTGAGCCGTATCGAGGGATAGGCTCAGGTATTTACTCAACTATTAATTGAGGCGAAGCCGCCGCAGGTCTTACGGTCTGTGGCGGCTTTTTGTTTGCATCGACGGGGTTCAATAATCGCCTCACAAGCTTGTCTCTTCCTCTCGCCGCCTGTATTCATACGTGTGCCGAAAGGTGTGCATGGACGGTCGCCCGTGAGGGTAGGGTGGTGGCATAGGACATTTGGAGGGTGAGTCGGCTCGGCTGCCGACCATGCTGCTCCCGGGATGGCACCGACCGCGAACTCTCCCCGTTGGCGTCGCGCAATGCGCGCGGCCCTGCAAGGAGGTCATCATGGGTGCTCCCAAGACCGGTAACGTAAGGAACGTGGTGCTCGTAGGCCAAGGCGGGGTGGGCAAGACTTCACTCGCCGAAGCCATGCTCCACCTTTCCGGCAAGACCGCCCGCCTGGGCGGCCACGACGGCACCAAGCCTACGCTCGACTATGACCCTGAAGAGGTCAAGCGTTCATTCTCCATCTCGACGACCATCGCGCCGATCGACTGGAAGGGCGCGCGCATCAATGTGCTCGATGCCCCGTGCTACCCCGATTTTATCGGCGACGCCTTTGCCGCGATGAGCGTCTGCGAGACGGCTCTGTTTGTGGTCGACGCCGAGGCCGGCCCGCAGCCTACGACGGTTAAGCTCTGGTATGCCGCCGAGGACCTGCGCCTGGCGCGTGCGGTGTTCGTAAACCGCCTGTCGCGCTCCGAAGCCAGCTTTGCGACCACGATGGACCTGCTGCAGGAGCGCTTTGGCACGCGCCTGGGCGCCGTGACCCTTCCCTGGGGCGAGGGCGAGGACTTTGACGGCATCATCGACCTGGTGCGCATGAAGGCGCGCCATTGCAACGGCACCGAAGCCGTTGAGTCGGAGATTCCCGAGGAGTATCGTGCCCAGGCCGAGGAAGCCCATGACCATCTGTGCGAGTTGGTGGCCGAGGCCGACGACGAGCTGATGATGAAGTACCTGGAAGGCGAGGAGACGCTGACGCAGGAGGAACTTGAAGGCCTGCTGTCGAAGGCGATCGCCGAGCGCATCTTTGTGCCGGTCTTTGCGGGCGATTGCATTAAGGAGCAGGGCGTCAACTCGCTGATGGACGACATCGCAACGTACTTCCCGGCGCCGACCGACTACGGCGAGATGCCGCTTATCGACGGCGATTCGCTTAAGATCTCGAGTGACGATGATCGTCCGGTGGCGTTTGTGTTTAAGACGCTGGCCGATCCGCAGCAGGGTCGCATCAGCTTTATCAAGGTGCTGACGGGCACGCTTGAGCCGGGCCTTGAGCTGATCAACGCGCGTACCCGCAAGAGCGACCGTCTGGCTCACCTGTATGTGATGTGCGGCCGCGACATGACCGAGGTCGGTCACGCCTATGCCGGCGACATTATCGTGGCGCCCAAGTTGGCGGCCGAGACGGGTGACACGCTCTCCATTACCGGCAAGGTCGAGGCTGCGGCGTTTAAGTTCCCCAACTCGCAGTATCGCATCGCTATTGAGGCCGAGAATCGCGGGGACGAAGAGAAGCTCTACACGTTTATCGAGAAGGCCTGCAAGGCCGATCCGACCATGAGCATCGACCGCGACGAGGAGACCGGCCAGACCATTATCTCCGCCGTTGGTGAGGCGCAGGTTTCGGTGCTGCTCAACCGTCTGGAGGACCGCACCAAGGTCGCTGCCAAGAGCGTGCCGATCCGCATCCCGTATCGCGAGACCATCCGCCGCACGGCGAGCGCTCAGGGCCGCCACAAGAAGCAGACCGGCGGCGCCGGTCAGTACGGCGACTGCTGGCTGCGCGTGGAGCCGCTCATTGGGCCCGACGGCACGAGCGACGGCTATGAGTTTGTTGACGAGGTCGTGGGCGGCCGCATCCCGCGCTCGCTCATCCCCGCCGTGGACAAGGGTGTCCAGGAGACCATGAAGGACGGCATCATCGCTGGCTACCCGCTCACGGGCATTCGCGTGGCTGTGTACGACGGCTCGTATCACAGCGTCGACTCCAACGAGATGGCGTTCCGCGCGGCGGCTCGCATCGGCCTGCGCAAGGCGTGTGCCGATGCCGACCCGGTGGTGCTGGAGCCCATCGAGGAAATTACGGTGACTATCCCCGAGAGCTATGCCGGCGCCGTGATGGGCGACATCTCGGCCTCGCGCGGTCGCGTGACGGGTATGGAGACCGACGAGCGCGGCGATACCGTGGTCATTGCCCAGGCCCCGCTGGCCGAGCTGACGGATTACTCGACGCGTCTGCGCTCTATTACGCGCGGCACGGGCGACTTTACCATGGAGCCCGCAGGCTATGAGCAGGTGCCTTATGACGTGCAGGCCAAGCTGGTCGAGCGCTATGAGGAGGGCCGCGCTAAGTAGCGTGTGGCTTTGTCTGCAATGTAGGTGCTGACGAAAAGGCCGCCCTGGGTAACCGGGGCGGCCTTATTTGATCCCTTGGGGACGGAGGAAAACGGATCATTTTTTGGGTTACGGGCGGCGCGGTCGGCACTAGTCTCCGGATGCCTGGTTGCGGCCGGTGGCGTAGTCGATCTGCACGTGCGGCTGCAGGTTGTAGCAGTACACGTGGAAGCACAGGGTTTTGCCGTGGTCTTCGATCGATTGTGCTTCCAGACGAATGCCACGACAGACGAGCTCCTCCTCGTTGTACATAGGCGTGACGCGATAGAGCACGTGGTTGCCCGTGTCGCGGACGTAGTCGAGGATCTGCTCTTCAAACGGCAGCATGCCCGTCTCGTTGAGATAGCGCGTGCCGGTGAGGAGATTCTTGCGGTTGGCGTTTTCGCCGCAGAGTGACCAGGCGATGAGGTGGCAGCGGTTGTAGAGGCTCTGGCCTGGAATAAAGTCGTAGCGCTGCTGGTGCCAACCGGCAGGATGGATACGCGAGATATCGCCGCGCTTGCCCTGACCGAGCGATTCGGGGCCCACGCAGGCGAGCGCCTTGCGAGTGCGGCCCAGGCTGTCGAGCTTGGAGAATTTCTTAAAGCAGCCCTCTTCGGTGGCACGATCGTATTCATCGAGTGTGAATGACGGCGTGCCGAGCGGATGCGTGCCGTCGGCGCGGAGGGCAACGTAGGGGTTGCCGGCGTAGTCGGGAATGCTGCTGAGATATACACCGCGGGCGCGGTTGAGGTCGGGGTTTTCGACCTCGTCGATGGGGGTGGCGACGCTGTCCGCGGAAGCGTCATCGGTGTCGCTTGCGGCGGAATCGGGGCCATCGCCGGAGTCCTCGGAGCTCGCTGTTCCCGATTCGAGCCGGGCGACCAAGTCCGCTTCGTCGTCGGTACGGCTGGGACTCTCGTTTTGCTTCTCGGCCAGAGCCGCTGCCTGCTCATCGCTTTGCGGTGATAACAGCTTGGGCGCTCCGTCGAGCGACCCTGTGAACAGCGCAAACCCCAGCACCACGGCGGTGCCGATGGAAAGTGCTTGCTTGTAGGCGGACTTGCGCAACATGGGGGCTCCTGGATGGACGGTTGGGAATCTACTAGTCTAGCAGGAGCCGGCAGAGGCCGTTCTGTCGAACAAATACTTAAGATTTGGGACAAACGCTACTGGTTCATTTGCTTCATATTTGACGTATGGCTAGATCGAGGTGGAGTCGAGCCAGTTGAGCTTGCACTCGAGAATGCGCTGCTCGCCGGGTTGGCTGCTGCCATCAAGCAAGGCGAGCAGCATCTCGGCCGCCTCCCTGCCTTCCTGGTCGACGGGCTCGATGATCGTGGAGACGGTCGGCGTGGTGAGGTTGGTCCAGTCTTCGCAGTTGAGTCCCAAAAGACCTATTTGCTGCGGAAGTAGATGGGCCATGGGTTGGAGGGCCTTGTAGACACGGGGAAGCGCCCATTGGTTTTGTACGAAGATGAGCGTGCGCTTGGCGGGGTTGAACTTGTATTTAAAGTAGTCGGTAAGCTCGTTGATTGACGGCTTGTTGTGATCGATGGGGATGGCTTTGTAGAGCTGCCCATTCGCGGCCAATGCCTCGGCATATCCCTGAAAACGTTCCATGCGAGTGCGCATTTCGGTCATGTTGGCGGCGATGGAAAAGAAGTCTTCGTAGCCGGCGTCGAGAAGCGCCTGCGTGGCATTGTACACGCCGTCGTAGAGGTTGGTTTTGATCCAGCTGGTGCCTGGGCTGTAGATGGCCGCGTCAAAAAAGACGACGGGCTTGCCGGCGCGCTTGATGCGGTCGTGGACTGCCTTGAAATTTGCCGTGGGCTGGATGATAAAACCATCGACGCCCAGTGAGAGCATTTTGTCGACATACATGAGCTCGGTCTCGGGGTTAAAGTTGCTCGTGCAAACGACCGTCTGGTAGCCCGCGGGGAGCATGACCTGCTCCATGCCGTTGAGGACGAGGCCCGCCCATTTGTTGGTGTTATCCAAGATGATGATGGCGATGACGTGGGTCTGCTTGCCGGTGAGCGTTTGCGCTTGGGCGTTGGGAACGTATCCGAGTTCCTTGATGACGCGCGCAATCTTTGCCTGCGTCTTCTCGCTAAGCTTTTCTCGTTTGTCGTTGAGGTAATACGAGACGCTTGCCGTCGAGGTTCCCGCCTCTCGAGCGACGTCTGCGATCGTAACGCGCTGTTTTGCCACAGCGACTCCTTCCGACAGATGAGCATTTTCCAACATGATGACTTTGAGTCTTGGTGAGGGATGCGCTTTGGTGAGCGACTTTTTCCTTTCATATGAGTATGCAACAAATGCGGTATATGGGTGGAGTCGAAATTTGTGACCGGCATGCGCATCTGCCGTCTACCGAGAAAATCAAATACTTCTTGACTTTTGAAATCGATGGTAAAATCGCAGGATTCATTTTTGGTTAAACGCATAACCAAATAGCGTAATCAATGCTCTGACCTGCGCGTTTACCGAAATAAACTGGCATTAAGAAAAACGAGCACCTATATTGGTCTTGTCGAAAAGACAGCAAGTCCAAACGGCAGGGGATGCTCCGGAGGCCTCCGCAAACGGTGTCTTGCGCACGCAACTCTATGAAAAGAGGGAAGCAATGAAGATCGTAGGCGTTGCCGCCTGTACCGTGGGTATCGCCCACACGTATATGGCCCAGAAGGCGATTCAGGATGAATGCGCCGCTCGTGGCATCGAGTGCAAAGTCGAGGCTCAGGGTGGTCTGGGTATCGAGAATGAGCTCACGCAGGAAGACGTTGATTGCGCCGACCTGGTGCTCGAGTCCGTCGACGTGGGTGTCGAGAACGAGGACCGTTTTGAGCAGAAGATGGCCGAGGGCAAGTTCCTCAAGGTCGGCACCTCGGATGTAATCGCCGATCCGGTAAAGATTATCGACCAGGCTGTCGAGATCATCAAGGCGACGGGCGGTGCCGTTGACGCGTCCAAGGCCGAGGCCAAGGCAGAGAAGAAGGCCGTCTCCGCTGCCCCGCAGGCCCCGACACCGGCGTCCAAGCAGTCCATCTTTGCCGACCCTGGCAAGACGCTGCTCAATGCATTCAATACCGGCGTTTCCTATTTTATCCCCATCGTCGTTATCGGTGGCGTGTTCCTCGCCTTCTCGTTGGCATCCGGTACTGCCGGTGCTAGCGGCATGGAGGTCACCAACCCGTTGATGGTGAGCCTTAACACTATCGGCATGGCCGGCATCTCTATGATGATTCCGGTGCTTGCGGCATACATCGCCTACTCGATGGCCGGTAAGCCCGCACTTGCCCCCGGCTTCGTCCTGGGCTACTTGGTTAACAACGCCGTCGTCACCCCGAGCGGCAACAGCGTTTCGACCGGCTTCTTGGGCGCCATGATCATGGCTGTCATCTGCGGTTACTTTGTCCGCTGGATGAAGACCTGGAAGGTCAACAACACCATCCAGACCATCATGCCCATTCTGATCATCCCGATTCTGACCTCGCTCGTCCTGGGCATGGCTTACATCTACATCCTGGCCACGCCGCTTGGCTTTGTGATGGATTGGCTCACCAGCGTGCTCGGCAGCCTGCAGGGCGGCTCCGCCGTCGTCCTGGGCCTGGTCATTGGCGTTATGACCGCTTTCGATATGGGTGGCCCCATCAACAAGACCGCTTCGACCTTTACCATGGCCATCATGGCCTCCGGCATCTACGGCCCCAACGGTATGTTCCGCGTCGCCGTCGCCATTCCCCCGATTGCTTGCGGCCTCGCTGCGCTCATCGCCAAGAACAAGTTCGATGACGCTGACCGTCAGATGGGCATCTCTGCGCTGTTCATGGGCTGCATCGGTATTACCGAGGGCGCTATTCCCTTCGCGGTCAAGGATCTTGGCCACACCCTGCCCGGCATTTGCATCGGCTCTGCCGTGGGCGCGGCGCTTGCCGCCTTCCAGGGCATCGACTGCTATGTTCCGCATGGTGGCTTTATTGTCGCCCTGGCTACCAACAACGTCGCGCTGTTCTGCCTGGACATCGTGATTGGCTCCTTGGTCGCCGCTGCAATCCTGATTGCCATGAAGCCCACGCTCGATAAGCAGGCCAAGTAAACCTTTAAGGACTCCGGTTGTGCGGAGGGATGGATTTGACTCCGCACAACCGCCCCTACACAACAAAATCCATCCGCACTGATAGGGCCCACATCTGGGTCCCAGGGAACTTTTGTCAAAAATCCTCTGGAGAAGGAGAACAAAATGTCCAACCTCACCATCCGCCAGGCCGTTCAGGGCATGCTCAAGCTGCAGGACAGCGGCGATCACGCAACCATGGTCGGCATTGGCCCCATGAGCCCCAACCTGATTCAGGCCGTGTTCGAGCTTGCCAAGGACGAGGATTTCCCGCCCATGTTTATCGCTAGCCGCAACCAGGTCGATATGGACGAGATGGGCGCCGGCTACGTCAACGGTTGGGACCAGACGCGCTTTGCCGCCGACATTAAGAAGGTTGCCGACGAGGTGGGCTATACCGGTCCGTACTACCTGTGCCGCGATCACGGCGGTCCGTGGCAGCGCGACGAGGAGCGTAACGCCCACCTGCCCGAGGACGAGGCCATGGAGCTCGCCCGCAAGTCCTTTGTCGCCGACATGGAGGCAGGCTTTGACCTGCTGATGGTCGACCCCACCAAGGACCCCTATCAGATCGGCAAGGTTATTCCGCTCGACGTGGTGCTTCGCCGCACGATCGATCTTATCGACTATCTTGAGCAGTACCGTCGCGAGCATAACCTGCCCGAGGTTGCCTATGAGGTCGGTACCGAGGAGACCAATGGCGGCCTGACCTCCACCGACAAGTACGAGGAGTTCATTTCTCAGCTGCAGCCCGAGCTCGAGAAGCGCGGCTGCCCCATGCCCACCTTTATCGTCGGCCAGACCGGTACGCTCACCCGTTGGACCGAGCAGGTCGGTCATTACAACTTTAAGAATGCCCGCGAGCTCGCCGACATGGCCAAGCGCTACGGCGTGGGCCTGAAGGAGCACAACGCCGACTACCTGGACGACGCGACGCTGCTCGAGCACATCCCGGCACACGTGACCGCTTCCAATGTCGCCCCTCAGTACGGCACCGAGGAGACCCGCGCTTACCTCAAGCTCTGCGCTACCGAGCAGATTCTGGTCGACAACGGCCTGTGCGACGATCCCTCCGATCTGTATCACACGCTGCTGGTCAAGGCCATCAAGACCGAGCGCTGGCGCAAGTGGATGACCGGCGACGATGTCAACCTGCAGGTTGACGACATTCTGGCCGACGACGAGCTCAGCCTGAAGATTCTGGATGTCTCCGGCCACTACGCGTTCAACGATCCCGAGGTCAAGGAGCAGGTCGAGAAGCTCTATCGCAACCTCGCTGCCCAGGACATTGACGGCAAGCGCTTTGTGATCGAGCACATCAAGCGCCCGATCAAGCAGTACGTCGTCGGTCTTAACCTCAAGGGCGTCACGAGCCGCATCGAGAAGGCTCTCTAAGTAGCTTTTCCTACACGACGCCGGGCCTGGGGCATGTCCCAGCTGCAGGCCCGGCACATAGGACAAAGGGACATCCCCTTTGTCCTTTTTTTGAGTTTTGGATTCCTTAGAAGGAGTTTGCACCATGAAGTTCTTTATCGATACCGCCAACCTTGACGAGATCGCCGAGGCCAAGAGCTGGGGCTGCCTTGCCGGCGTCACCACCAACCCGTCCCTGTACGCCAAGACCGGCGGCAAGCTCGCCGACTTTGAGCCCCATATGCTCAAGATTGCCGAGCTCTGCGAGGGCCTGCCCGTGTCTGCTGAGTCCACCGCGACCACTGCCGAGGGCATGATCGAGGAGGGCAAGCGTCTTGCCGCCCTGGCTCCCAACATTGTGGTCAAGCTTCCCGTGTGCGAGGCCGGCCTCGCCGCCTGCCGCGCCCTGGCCGATGCGGGCGTGCGCGTCAACATGACGCTTGTTTTCTCGCCGACGCAGGCCCTCATGGCCGCCAACGCCGGTGCCCGCTACATCAGCCCGTTTGTCGGCCGCTTTGACGACATCGCCGAGGACGGCATCTCGCAGCTCGACAATGTCGTGACATGCATCAAGAACTATGACTGGACCGGCAAGAACGTTGACGACACCGTCGAGATCATCACCGCTTCGGTCCGCACGCCCAACCACGTGACCCAGGCGGCTCTTCTTGGTGCCGACATCGCGACCGTGCCCATGGCCGCTCTCAAGAAGTGCCTGCATCACCCGCTGACCGACCAGGGCCTCGCCTCTTTTGAGGCTGACTGGCAGAAGGTCGTCGCTCAGGCTTAACGACCGGGTTGCCCTCGGCATCGCGCCATCCGGTGCCGGGGTTGTTCTCAAGAGAGGAATTCGTATGACCAACCAGGAGCTGGCGAAGGTCGCCAATGAGGTCAGGAAGGGTGTCGTGACTGCGGTTCACGCGGCCAAGTCGGGACATCCGGGTGGATCGCTCGGTGCAGCCGACATCATGACGTATCTGTACTTTGAGGAAATGAATATCGATCCTGCCGACCCTCACAAGGCCGATCGCGACCGCTTTGTGCTCTCCAAGGGTCACGCGGCGCCGGGCCTGTATTCGGTGTTGGCAAATCGCGGCTATTTTCCCGTCGAAGAGCTCGAGACGCTCCGCCATATTGGCAGCCGACTGCAGGGCCATCCCAACATGAACGATACCCCAGGCATCGATATGTCCACCGGCTCGCTCGGTCAGGGCATCTCTGCTGCAGTTGGAATGGCGCTTGCCGCTAAGCACTGGGGCGACAGCTACCGTGTCTACACGTTGCTGGGCGACGGTGAGTGCGAGGAAGGCCAGGTGTGGGAGGCGGCTATGTTTGCCGGCAACCATGCGCTCGACAATCTTGTTGCCGTCGTCGACCACAACGGCTTGCAGATTGACGGCACGATCGATGAAGTCAACTCGGCCATGCCGCTTGCCGACAAGTTCCGCGCCTTTAAGTGGCATGTGATAGAGCTAGCCGATGGCAACGACATGGCGCAGATTGAGGCGGCTTTCGCCGAAGCTCGCGAGGTGACCGGCGCGCCCGTCGCTATCATCGCCGAGACGGTGAAGGGCAAAGGCGTCTCCTTTATGGAGAACCAGGTTGGCTGGCATGGCAAGGCGCCCAATGACGAGCAGTTTGAGCAGGCCATGGCCGAGCTCGCGGCAGCAGGAGAGGAACTCTAATGGCAGAGGTCAAAAAAGTCGCCACGCGCGTAAGCTACGGCGAGGCACTCGTCGAGCTGGGCAATGAGCACGATGACTTTGTAGTGCTCGATGCCGACCTGGCTGCCGCTACGCAGACGGGTAAGTTTAAGACTGCCCATCCTGAGCGCTTTTACGATGCCGGCATCGCCGAGAGCAACCTGATGGGTCTTGCCGCCGGCATCGCGACCACGGGCCGCGTTGCTTTTGCGAGCACCTTTGCGATGTTTGCCGCCGGTCGCGCCTACGAGCAGGTCCGCAATTCCATTGGCTACCCGCACCTCAACGTCAAGATTGGCGCCACCCATGCCGGCATTTCGGTGGGCGAGGACGGCGCCACGCACCAGTGCTGCGAGGATATCGCACTCATGCGTACGATTCCGGGTATGACGGTGGTCGTTCCCGCCGACGATGTCGAGGCCCGCGCCTGTGTGCGCGCCGCCTATGAGTTTGAGGGGCCGGTCTACATGCGCTTCGGCCGCCTGGCAACACCGGTCATCAACGATCACGAGGACTACGAGTTCAAGATCGGCCGCGGTGTTGTTGTACGGGAGGGCTTTGATGTCACGATCGTCGCGTGCGGTCTCATGGTCGCTGAGGCACTCGCTGCTGCCGAGGCGCTCGCTGCCGACGGCATCGATGCTGAGGTCATCAACATGCATACGATCAAACCGCTCGATGAGCGTTTGGTGGTTGCCAGCGCCAAGAAGACCGGTCGCGTGGTCACCGCCGAGGAGCATTCGATTATCGGTGGTCTTGGCGAGGCCGTTGCCTCGGTGCTCGCGGAGCAGCATCCAGTGCCGATGCGTCGCGTCGGCGTGCGCGATGTGTACGGCGAGTCCGGCCCTGCGGTCGATTTGCTGCATAAGTACGGTTTGGACGCCGACGGCATCGAAGCTGCGGTCAGGTCCGTGTTGTAAGGAAGGCTTTCCATGGGGTTTGTATCTGCCAACCAAGTGACGATTGGCTATGCCGCCGCCTCGCGCGAGGACGCGCTGCATTATCTGTCCGAGCAGGCTGTTGAGCTTGGTTTTGCCGATGACGCGTCTGCTGTAGAGGCGGCTTTTATTGCTCGCGAAAACGAGGCCGAGACTGGCCTCGTCGCCGGTTTTGCCGTTCCGCATGCCAAGAGCGATGCGATCCATACGCCGGGCGTGGCCGTGCTCAAGCTGTCCGAGCCTGTTGAGTGGCCGAGCTTTGATGGCGTGCCCGTCGATGTGGCGCTCGCGCTGTACGTGCCCGCCGGCGAAGCGGGAACCACGCACCTGCGTCTGCTCTCCAAGGCTGCCGTGATGCTGATGGATGCCGGCTTCCGTGACAGGGTGCGCGAAAGCACCGATCCTGTCGAGATTGCCGAGCTCATCAACGCCGGGCTCGAGGGCTAGAACGGGCTCTCCGTTCCATTAATCGATCCTTCTCCAAGGAAAAGGGCCGCGACGCTATAGGCGTCGCGGCCCTGTCTGCGTTTCCCCAGATAAAACCTGCCAAAATAAACCTGTCCCTTTTCAGCAGGTTAATCAGTCTAGCGGGAGACGCCGCAGGACGTTTGCTCGGCAGAATGCGTAAGATGCGGGGCAAACGCTGCTGATGAGGTTGTACCGTATAGGCTGGAAAAGCGGCACGCTTTTTTTGCTGAGAACAACGCGAGAGAGAAGGCTCCATGTCCGACATTATCCGTATAAGCGACGCGCGGCTCGAGGAGCTTATCGCCGAGGATGTCCCCTATATCGATCTTACGACGCATATCCTGGGAATCGGTGAGGCGCTCGGTGCGATGGAGTATTACACACGCGAGAACTGTGTGCTTTGTTGCACGGAGGAGGTTGCGCGTGTGGCCACTATGCTGAACTTGACGGTCGAGTGGTTTGAGCCCTCGGGAACCAAGGTTGAAGCCGGGCAATCTTTTATGCGCGTACGCGGTTCGGCCGCCAATTTGCATCTGCTATGGAAAGTCGGCCTAAATATGTTCGACCACTACTCGGCTGTGGCAACCAAGACGCGCAAAATGGTCGACGCTGCGCATGCGGCCAATCCCATGTGCGAGGTGCTGACGACGCGAAAGAGCACGCCGGGCAATAGAGATCTGCTGACCAAGGCGATCGTTGCGGGCGGAGCGTTTCCGCATCGCATGGGCCTTTCCGAGACCGTGCTGGTGTTCGACAACCATACCAGGTTTATGACAGCGCCTTCTGGAGCGACGGGACTCGATGCGTTTATTGAGCTTCTGCCCCAGATTCGTCGACGCTGCATCGAGAAAAAGCTGTTTGTCGAGGCGGGCGCCGATGATGCTCGCAGGCTGGTGAAGGCGGGCGTCGACGGTATTCAGTTCGACAAAGTGTCGGTTGCCGAGCTGGGGCCGCTCGTCGAGGAGCTGCATGGAATCGATCCCCATGTGGCCCTAGTTGCGGCGGGAGGGATTCACCCCGACAACGCTGCCGAGTACGCGTCGACTGGCGTTGATGGCCTCGTGACCACGTCCTGCTATACGGCGAATCCCGTCGATATGAGCGTCAAGATGTTCGCTTAGCGCGTTGCCGCGCGTTTGCCCGGGCAAACGCGCCCAATAATAAAACCGTTTCTTTCTTTGCGGGTCCATGCTCGCAAAACGCAGTTGCGGTGGAATAGTTCCTGTTGGGGCCCGACGGGCCGCAAAACAGGAACTATTCCACCGCAACTTATTGGGATGCAGGTTACTTGTTCATGTTGCCGTGGATGTAGGGGGTGACCTCGGGTGAGATATGGCAGTAGCTCGACATGCGCACACCGGGCTCTTCCTGAAGCCCCTTTGCAGGTGCGGTAGTGTCTGAAAGCAGAAACGCTTCTCACCGCTGGACACTCGACCGAAAACCATGGTCCTACCGAGCGCTCGTTATGAGACTCCCATCTATATAGCGAACGTGCAATATGATATATACGTTATATACAAGTTTATAACGTGCAGTAGATTTGCGGTAACGCAAGCCGATGAAGGGGTCGATATGATCAAAGCTGTTATTTTTGACATGGATGGAACGCTGATCGATACCGAGCGTTTGGACATGAAGGCGTGGAAGGTGGGTGCTGCCGAGCTGGGTATCGAGATTGATGACGCGTTGACGCATCAGTTTATCGGCCGTTCGAATGCCGATGTTAAGGGCATCCTTGAGGCGCATTACGGCAAGGGCGAAACCGCCGACGCGATTTATGCCCGCAACATTGAGCTTCACACCGAGATGGCCAAGACCGACCTGGAGCTTAAGGCCGGCGCCGCAGAGTGCCTAGACGAGCTGCTGGCCGCGGGCTATCACGTGGGCTTTGCGACGTCGTCGCGCCGCGTTGCGGCCGAGCGCAATCTTAAAACGGTCGGCCTCTTTGACAAGTTCGAAACGGTGACCTTCGGCGAGGACGTCGCGCACGGCAAGCCCGACCCCGAGATCTACCTGCTCGCCTGCGAGCGCGCGGGCTTTGCCCCCGAGGAATGCGCCGTGGTCGAGGATTCGCGCAACGGCTGCGTCTCGGGCTTCACGGCCGGCTGCCATGTCTTTGCCGTTCCCGATATCTTGCCGCTGCCGCAGGACGTGGTGGACGGCTGCGAGACGGTACTCGATACGTTGTTCGATCTGGGGGCGGCAGTCAAGGCCGTGAGCTAAAGGTATGCGCCGAAGCCGATGGCGGTGGCTTCGGCGTAGTTGCTTGCCGGGGTACTGCGCACTCGGCAATCTGGGCGCCGATGCCGTAGCTGTCGGCTGCGGTGTTCCATTCATTAGAGGGGTCGCGCTCGTCTCTCTAAATGTCTCTCTAAAGATAAAGTCGGTTAGAGAGACAGCCTTAGGAAATCTAGCAGCGAATTCGATATATCTCTCTAAAGGTCTCTCTAAAACAAGGTGCTTATCTCTCTAAAGTTAGAGAGATAAATCTATTGGTTTAGAGAGACGGAATGCCAAGGCTGCCGTGATGCTGATGGACGCCGGCTTCCGTGACAAGGTACGCGCGAGCACCGATCCCGTTGAGATTGCGGAACTCATCAATAGCGGACTCGAAGACTAGAACGGTCATCCCGTTCAATCAATCGATCCTTCTCCAAGGAAAAGGGCCGCGACGCCATATGGGTGTCGCGGCCCTGTTTGCGTTTCCCCAGATAAAACCTGCCAAAATAAACCTGTCCCTTTTTGGTAGGTTGGCGACAATTTATGTAGTTCAGGTTGAGCATATGCGAGCGAGCGGGCTCCGGGTGCGGTAAGGTGACGCGAAACAAGCGGGCGCTGACCTTTTGGTCGCGCCCGTGAAGCTGAACGTCAGATTGCCGTGCCCGGAGCCCGCGCAGCGCCGAGCAGGTACGCCGTTTGTAAAACGGCGTAACCTAAAGGTTCATGTTGCCGTGGATGTAGGGGGTGACCTCGTGGGAGATGTGGCCGCAGCCTAGGTTGCGCAGGGCAGATTCGATGGCGGCGGGAAGCGGGGCCTTGCCCTCGTCGTTGACCGCGGTCCTGCCGAGGGCGGCGATCTTGGCGACGTCTGCCGGCGCGGCCTCGATATGCATGCAGCCGCCGACCAAGCGCGCGCGGACCTGGTCCAGGCCAAGGTCGTGCAGGTAGTCCTCACAGGTGCGGATTACATCGACCTTCTCGCGCGTGAGCTCCTCGCCCGTGGGGACTCGCGTGGCCAGGCAGGCTCCTGCCGGCAGGTTCCAGACGGGGTATCCCCAGGCGCGTAGCAGCTCGCGCTCCTCGTCCTTGGTAAAGCCGACCTCCATAAGCGGCGAGCGCACGTCGAGCTCCTGGGCGGCGCGCATGCCGGGGCGGTAGTCGCCGCGGTCGCTTGCGTTGCTGCCGTCGATGACGGTGGGAAAACCCAGCGACCTGGCGTGGTTGACGATGGCGGTAAAGCCGGCGCGCTTGCAGTGGTAGCAGCGGTCGGCGTCGTTGCAGGCTACCTGGGGGAGCTGCAGCTGATCGACCGAGAGGTTGAGCACGGGGAGCTTGAAATGCGGCCCCTCATCGGCCTGCCCGTCAACCGCCCGCTCAAACGAAGCCTGCTCGGGCGTGCCGATGAGCGGCGTAGTGAGGTGAACAAGAAGCGTGCTGGCGGGCATGATGCGGGCGCATACGGCGGCCAAAAAGCTGCTGTCAACGCCGCCGGAAAACCCGATAGCCACGCGCCCGTATGCCAAAAGCAGCTGTTCGAGCGCCGATAGCTTGTCTTGAAGCTCCTCTGCGGGTGCCGTGGTGTCTAAAATCATGAAACGATCCTTATCGTTGAGTACTCGATCGAAAACTATAATCCTACCGAGCCACTTGTCATAAGACTTCTATCTATGTAACGAAAGTGCAATATGCTATATACGTTATATACAAGTTTACAAGTGCGGTAAAGTTGCGGGAGTACAGCAGCGCGAAGCGATGGGGGACCGATATGATCAAGGCTGTCATTTTTGACATGGACGGAACGCTGGTCGACACCGAGCGTTTGGGTATCAAGGCGTGGAAGGCGGGCGCGGCCGAGCTGGGATTCGCGATTGACGATGCGCTGATCCATCAGTTTATCGGCCGCACGCTGCCCGATGTCATGGAGATCCTTGATGGGCATTACGGCAGCCGCGAAACCGCTGAGGCGATCTATCGTCGCCACAAGGAGATTCGCGACGAGATGGTCAAGACCGAACTGGAGCTTAAGGCCGGCGCCGCCGAGTGCCTAGACGAGCTGCTGACCGCGGGCTATCACGTGGGTCTTGCGACGTCGTCGCGCCATGTTACCGCCGAGCGCAACCTTAAGACGGTCGGCCTCTTTGATAAGTTTGAGACGGTGACCTGCGGCGAGGACGTCGTACACGGCAAGCCCGACCCTGAGATGTACCTGCTCGCCTGCGAGCGCGCGGGCTTTGCTCCCGAGGAGTGCGCCGTGGTCGAGGATTCCCGCAACGGCTGCGTCTCGGGCATCACGGCCGGCTGCCACGTCTTTGCCGTTCCCGATATCGTGCCGCTGCCGCAGGACGTGGTGGATGGCTGCGAGGCCGTGCTCGATACGCTGTTCGATCTGACGGCCGCGGTCAAGCCCGTGTGTTAGCGTTCGCACGCGAGTCGCCATGCCCCGCGCCCGATCCCGCGGGACGGTGACGGCAACGGCGCCTGCGTGGAGGCGCTGACGCAGTCAGCCCCTCTTATCACGCCAAGATTGCTGTTTTGGCCGATAAGAGGGGCATTGTGCTTTAAGCGACTGGGGCTGCGGCCTTGGTAAGGAGCTGGCGGAGGGTTATGACGCTACAAGTTACTCCAGGAGCCAGTCGATCACGTTGCGCTTGCGGACTCCTTCGTAGTTCGCGTCCGCAAACAGCGTGTCGAGCGTAAGAAGCGTCTTGGGATAGTTGTCTCGGACTTTCTTAAAGGGGGCCAACTCTCGATTGAGGGTAGTTTCGTCGAGCGTTGTGGCTGAAACCTGAAAATAGGCTGTCTCGTCTGAGTTTAGGGCAACAAAATCGATTTCCCCGCCGTCGATATCGCCCACGTAGACGTCGTATCCACGGCGTAGGAGCTCGAGATAAACAACATTCTCGAGGATATGACCGATATCGCTGCTTTGGGTTTTGACGAGAGCGCCTCTAAGTCCAAGGTCAACGGCGTAGTATTTGCCGTTTGTTGAAAGAAGCTGCCGACCGCGCACGTTATAGCGCGGAGCAAAGTACAGCACAAGGCTGTCTGTTAAGCCTTTGAGGTACTTGGCTACGGTTTTCTGGTCGGTTTTGTTGCCGTTGGACGAGAGCGTGTCGGAGATTTTTTTAATCGAGATCCGGTTTCCAATGCTATGGAGTAGGAACTTGGTGATATCGCGCAGGGTCGGGACGTCCGAGACCTTCAGGCGTTCGATAACGTCGCGTATGACGATGGTATCGTAGAGGCTCATAAGATAATCGCGCGCCTGGGGTCCTTGAATGCCCGTCTCGGCGATAAAGGGAAAAGAGCCCCGGGTGATGTACTCGTCAAACAACTGCGCGGGAGCCTTTCCGTCATTGGTTTTTGCCGAGCAAAACTCCTTAAAGGATAGGGGCAGCATCTTGAGCTCTACGTAGCGACCAGAGAGCAAAGTTGCCAGTTCGCTCGAGAGCAGATAGGCGTTGGAACCGGTTATGTAGAGGTCGACATTGTCCTTGATAAAAAGACTGTCGACGGCTTTTTCGAAATGCTCGACGTGCTGTATCTCGTCCAGAAAAACGTAGTTCATCTTATCGGGGACGAGTCTGGCGGAAATGTAGTTGTAGAGTGCTCTATACGACGTAAGCGACTCGAACTCCAGGTCTTCAAAGTTGAGGGATATAACCTGGTCGCCTGTGATTCCATGATCGCGCAGGTAGCTACGGTAGATTTCGAATAGCTTTGATTTGCCGGACCTTCGCACGCCCGAAACGACCTTGATGACGTGCGAGTCTTTCCACGAAATGAGCCAGTCGAGGTACTGTTTGCGATCAATCAGATTCATGAAACCCCTTTCTTGGCGAGAAAAAACTGGAGCAAAATCAATACTTATAGGAAATATCTAAAAATATGGAATTGAATCTATTTTAACAAAAAAGTTAATGAAAAATGGATTACATTCCATAAATATCCGTAGCCGCAGGTTCGGCTAAACGGGGAGGGAACATGGGGCCAGCAAAACGCCGCAGCGGGACTGTTCCCGTTGCGGCGTTTTTTGTTACAGGTAGGCGCCCAGGTTGATGTCGGTTATTGGGGCCGCGGATGGGCCCGTCGGGTGCTGCTCGGCCTTTTGGGTGCTCACACGTTCGAGCAAGAAGGGGCGCACGAGCTCCTGACGGTTAATGTCCTCGGCGGCCGTGGCCGTGGTGACGGTGCGCGCGGCGGAGCCGATGCGGACTCGTTTGGTCTTGGCGGCAGGTTTATCCTCGATTTGCTCCATGAGCAATTGAACGCCCTTGCGGCCAATCTCGTAGCCTGGGGGTGCTACCGTGGTGAGCGGGACCGCTCCGCTCCAAGCGAGCGGGTTGCCGTCGCAGCCGGCCACGCGGACCTGGCCGGGGACGGAAATGCCTTTGTCGGTCAGCGCCGAGATAACGCCCGAGGCCAATACGTCGGTCAGGCCGATGACAAAATCGGGGCGCTCGTCGCCGGAGCGCCCGGCAATCTGAGCGCCAATGCTGTAGCCGTCGGCTGCGGTATTCCACTCTCCGGCGTCAATGACCTCAATTTTGATATCGGGATGCAGGGCGAGGGCCTTGTGGATGCCAAGTACGCGCAAGGTGAGCTGCATAAATGCCGCCCTTCCCACAACGGTGATATGGCGTGCGCCACGGGCAACGGCGAGCTCGGCGATAATGCGGCCTTGTGCCTCGTTGTCGGCAGCCACGTAGTAGCCGGGCTCGGAACAGTGGATGTCAAGATGGACGATCGGCACGGGCATCTTGGTCATGGCGGGGTGCCAGTCGGGAGACGCCATGGGCTGAACCATGACGCCGGACATCTGCGTGCCCATAAAATAGCGCAGGTAATGATCCTCGAGAATATCGTCGTTATCGGCATTGGCGATGAGTAAATCGTAGCCGTGCTTGCGGGCCTCGTTGTGGGCGCCGCTGGCAATTTGGAGCGAGAAGCCGTGGTCGAGGCGGGGGAGGACTAGGCCAAAGGACTTGGTGGCGCCGCCTGCGAGCTGACGGGCGCTTTGGTTGGGCAGGTAGCCCAGTCGATTGATGGTTTCGTTGATAAGTTTGAGGGTCTCGGGGCGCAGCTTTTCGGGATGGTTGAGCGCGTTGGAAACCGTGCCCAGCGAGACTCCCGCCTCGCGCGCGACATCGCTGATTTTTACCTTTGCCATAGCGGCCCCTTTGATGCGTTTCAAGTACAAGCCAGATTGTAGCATCGCCCGCCCCTAGGGTGCCAAAACCTGCCAATTAGGGACAGGTTTATTTTGGTAGGTTTTATCTGGGCAAACGCTGGAGCCCAAACCACCACAAAGGTGCCTGTCCCCTTCGTGGTGGTTTGGACCGGCTGGGCATGTGTGCATCGGGTGGTATCTAAGTTGAGATACCACTTCTGGTATATCAGCTTGCGCTTGCGTGAGTACAATACTCGAACGTTATACGTCTCAGCGCCCCCTGTGCGTGGACGTCTTGCAGTCACGCGAACGAAGGGATTTATCCTATGTGCGGAATCGTCGGCTACACCGGCTCTGATATTGCAAAGAACATCCTGGTCACGGGCCTCAAGCGCATGGAGTATCGCGGCTATGACTCCTCGGGTGTTGCGCTCGAGGTGGGCGAGGGCGCCGCGGCGCACCTCGACGTCATCCGCCGCGTGGGCAAGGTCGCGGGCCTGGAGAGCGAGCTTTCCAACATCGACAGCGACGCTACCTGCGGTATCGGCCACACCCGTTGGGCCACCCACGGCAAGCCCTCCGTCGTTAACGCCCATCCCCACACCAGCTGCGACGGTCGTATCGCCATCGTCCACAACGGCATCATCGAGAACTTCGCCGAGCTGCGCGAAGAGCTGGAGGGCCGCGGCCACCACTTTAAGAGCGAGACCGATACCGAGGTCTTCGCGCATCTGATCGAAGAGGCTTATGCCGAGACGCACGACCTGATGGCCTCCGTGCGCGAGGCTTGCACCCACGTGGTCGGTGCCTATGGTCTGGCCGCCGTGTGCGCTGACGAGCCCGGCGTGATCGCCGTGGCGCGCAAGGACTCCCCGATTGTGGTCGGCGTGGGCGAGACCGGCTCCTACGTTGCCTCCGACGTGATCGCGCTTATCGATGCCACTCGCGATGTCGTGGTGCTCGAGGACGGACAGTTTGCCAAGCTCACGCCCGCGGGCGTCGAGTACACCGACGAGGCCGGCAACGTCATCGAGCCCAAGGTCACCCACATCGACTGGGACCTGGACATGGCAGAAAAGGGCGGTTATCCCGACTTTATGCTCAAGGAAATCCACGAGCAGCCGCGCGTCGTGCGCGATACGCTGGTGGGCCGTATGACCCCCGCCGGCGAGCTCGATATCGACGAGCTGGGCCTGTCCCTCGAGGAACTCAACGACATCGACCGCGTCTACGTGATCGCTTGCGGCACTAGCTATCACGCTGGCCTCATCGCCAAGAACCTTATTGAGGGCTGGGCTCGCATCCCCACCGAGGTTGAGGCGGCCAGCGAGTTCCGCTATCGCAATCCCATCATCACGCCGACGACGCTTGTCGTGGCTGTGTCCCAGTCGGGCGAGACGGCCGACACCCTTGCCGCCATTCGCGACGCGCGCATCAAGGGCGCCAAGGTCTTCGGCATCACCAACGTGGTGGGCAGCCCGGTGGCGCGTGAGAGCGACGGCGTCATCTACACCAAGGCCAACAAGGAGATCGCGGTCGCCTCGACCAAGAGCTTCATCGGCCAGGTCGTGAGCCTTACGCTGCTGGCTTTGCTGCTGGCGCAGGTTAAGTACCGTCTGACCACCAAGCAGGCGCGCATGCTGTTCCGCGAGCTTTCCGATACGGCCGAGCAGATCCAGTGGATTTTGGATACCCAGACCGAGGCCGTTCATGAGGCCGCCCTGCTGTGCAAGGACGCGCAGTCGGCGCTGTTCGTGGGCCGCGGCATGGGTGCCGCTATTTCCTACGAGGGCGCGCTCAAGCTCAAGGAGGTCAGCTACCTGCATGCCGAGGCCTACGCCGCCGGCGAGATGAAGCACGGCCCCATTGCCCTGATCGACCCGGGCTTCCCTGTCATCGCTGTGGCCACCAAGAGTGCCACCTACGACAAGACCGTGTCGAACCTCATGGAGTGCAAGGCGCGCGGCGCCAAGGTTATCGTCGTTGCCACCGAGGGTGACGAGGAAATCAACAAGATTGCCGACTGCATCATTCGTGTGCCGGCCGTCCGCGACGTGTTCAGCCCCATCACGGCGAGCGTCCCGCTGCAGTTGCTTGCCCGCGAGGTGGCCATCCTGCGCGGCTGCGACGTCGACCAGCCCCGTAACCTGGCAAAGAGTGTCACAGTCGAGTAGTTGGTTCCGCCGTTCTAACGACCAAGGCCCGGCTCCGCGTCATCATGACAGAGTCGGGCCTTTTTGTACGGAGAAACCACCACAAAGGTGCCTGTCCCCTTTGTGGTGGTTTTGGCAGGTTGGCGGAGCTTGCTGGTCTCGAAGTACTCGGGGAACTGGTCCAGAACCTCGGTTTGGTTGCGGAACATCATGTGCAGGTGCTTGCTGACCAAAAAGCTCGCTTCGATGGGGTCGCGACCGGCGATAGCGCGGCGAATCTGCTTGTGCTCGTTCACGATGTCCTGATTGTCGAGAACCTGCGTGGCGGCGCGCAGCCAGCGGAAGCGCTCCAGGTCGGCATTGGTCTCTTCGAGCCACGACCACACGGTGCTGCGACATGCGATGCTAAAAATCATGTGATGCATGAGGTTGTCGCTCAAAAAGAAGCCGATGCGATCCTCTTCGGCCATGGCCTTTTCCTGCAGCACGATGGCGCGGTCGAGCTGCTCGATGCCGGCCGACGTGGCGCGCGCACAGCACTCCACAATCACCTGCTTTTCCAGATGCTCGCGGATGTAACAGGCACTCTCGGCAAGGGTGAGGTTGATGGGTGAGACGTAGGTGCCGCTCTGGGGCACGGTGCGCACCAGGCCTTCCTGCGCCAAGCGAACCAAAGCCTCGCGCACGGGCGTGCGCCCCATATCCAGGTCGTCGCAAAGTTGCTTGACGCCCAGCTTTTCGCCCGGCTTGTAGTCCAGGTAGACGATTTTGCGTCGAATGGTGTGGTAGGACTGGTCCTGTAGGCTCGTTTCCTGCTCGCCGACGTGCATCGATTCTTCCATAGCGCCTCGCAACTGTTCTATCAAACTCATATGTCAGTTGTTAATTATGCCGCGAATCAGCTTTCCGCGGTGGGTAATTCGGCTGTTGCCCAAGAACTATTGCGGCATCTTAGTCTTTGTTTACGCAAGGCTGCGCTCAATGTTGCCGTATCATAAGCCGTCGCAAACGTGAAAGAGAAAGAAGGAATCCCATATGCAACTGGCGAATATCGTACGCGAGCGCTGGAAGGGTGTCTTGTTCTGCCTGATCATCGCTATCCCCGCGACGCTGCTCGGCAAACAAATTGAGGTGGTCGGCGGGCCGGTATTTGCCATCCTCTTTGGCATGGTCCTGGCGCTCGTCTTTCCCAAGAATCGCCGCGAACAGCTCGCCGCCGGTGTCACCTATACATCTAAAAAAGTCTTGCAGTACGCGGTTATCCTGCTTGGCTTTGGCATGAACCTCTCGCAGATCCTGTCCAAGGGCGCCCAGTCGCTGCCGATTATCGTGGCGACAATCTCGACTTCGCTTGTCATTGCCTTTGTGCTCTGCCACGTCATGAACGTGCCGAGCAAGATCGCGACGCTTGTGGGTGTGGGTTCGTCGATTTGCGGCGGTTCTGCCATCGCCGCGACCGCACCCGTCATCGATGCCGACGATCGCGAGATTGCCCAGGCTATTTCGGTCATCTTCCTGTTTAACGTTATCGCGGCGCTCGTGTTTCCGACGCTCGGCGGTATGCTCGGGCTGACCAACGAGGGCTTTGGCCTGTTTGCCGGCACCGCCATCAACGACACCTCGTCCGTAACGGCTGCGGCGAGCGCTTGGGACAGCATGCATCCCGGCGCCAATGTGCTCGAGAGCGCCACGGTGGTCAAGCTCACCAGGACGCTGGCCATTATTCCCATCACGTTGGTCCTCGCATGCTGGCAGATGCATCTGGCGCGCAAGGCCGGCGGCGACGCCAAAAGCACGTTCTCGCTTAAACGCGCGTTTCCCATGTTTGTGCTGTTCTTTGTGCTGGCGAGCGTAATCACCACGGTGCTTCAGCTTCCCGTGTCCATCACGGCGCCCATCAAGGAGCTGTCGAAGTTCTTTATCGTGATGGCCATGGCGGCTATTGGCTTTAATACCGATATCGTCGAGCTGGTCAAAAAGGGCGGCAAGCCCATCGCGCTGGGCTTTTGCTGCTGGATTGGCATTGCGTGCATGAGTTTGGGAATGCAGCACGTGCTGGGAATCTGGTAGAGAAGTAGCTTATTCGCGTGCTGGTTGCTGGTTGCTGGTGAGCGCAAGCCTGCGGTGGAGCGATAGGAGCTCTTGCGGGTATGGCTTGTCCGCAGGTTTATAAGTCCCGAAGAGCTCTTATCGCCCCGCCAGGATGGCGATGCGGGGCAACACCTATACTCGCAGGACGGCGCTTTCTGCCCTATAGTGTTTGGTGAGCAATATCGTTCAATTTTGAAACACTCGGTCGTGCGACCGTCGGCGGTTGCACGTCGCCGCGGACAGGGGCAAATCATGGATAGCGATGCCAAGCTGAACATCTTGACCGAGGCCCTGGCTGCTGCCGGGGCCTCGGCATTGGCAATCGATGCGCGTGGGGACGTCGCGATTTCGACCATGAATGACGCGGCGCTTGAGCGGGATGTGGCGGCTTTTGTCGCTGAGCGCCTCGACCGTATAGGAGACGGCGCGCGTCTGGTTATGGGGCGTGCGGGTACGCGCCTGAGCCTGACCGTTCGCCCCACCGACAAAGAAGGCGGGGGCCTTTGGGTCGTCGTGGTCCGCGAGGTACGCGGCGCCGCGGCACATGCGGGCATCGAGTGGCTCAACGCCGACGAAGTTGAGGCCCGCTACGAATCGAGCGCGTACGGCATCGTTGAGGGGGCGGCCTCGGTAGCTGCGCCGGTCGCCGAGAGTTACGCGCGCGGCGTGCCCCTTATGCTCGAGGGCGAGCTGGGAGCGGGTCAGGTCGAGATCGCCAAGCGCCTCTATCTGGACGGTCCTTTTGCCGATCAACCCTTTGTTGCCGTTGCGCTCGATGAGCTTACCGATCGCGGTTGGCGCCACGTGCTCAAAAGCGCCGAATCGCCGTTGTTCCAAACGGGGCTGACACTTTGCATTGAGGGCTGGAACACGGTTGGCCCCCAGCGTCTCCGCGAGCTCGTTTCCACGATGGCCGACACCGCGTTGGCGACGCGCTGCCATGTGGTGCTGACGGCGAATGACATGCCGGGCGGCAGCGAAAGTGATCAAGCTGCCTTTGTGACTGAGCGCTTCGCCTGTGCGGTGAGCGTGGCGCCGGCAATCGCCGAGCAGGGAGCCGCGTCGACGAAGGTTGCGCGCTATTTGGAATATCTCGCTGATGCATTTGGGACGGCAGCGCCCACGTTGTCTGCCGCGGCGGCAAAGACGCTCGATGTTTACCGCTGGCCGCGCAATTATCTGCAGCTCCGCGAGGTCTCGGAACGACTGTATATATTGGTGGGGGCGGGCACGGTGGACCGCGCTGTGGCGGAGGAAGTGCTCGCCCAAGAGGACGTGATTAAGACCGCAACCTTTGGCGCCCCGACACTCGAAAGCGACCTGTATATCCTGCGACCGCTGGCCGATACCGAGCGAGATATCGCGCATCTGGTTGTAGATCATCTCCACGGCAACCGGGCCCGTGCGGCGGAGGTGCTGGGCGTAAGCCGAACAACGCTGTGGCGCTTGCTGAAGGACGATGACCGTTGAGCGAGGCGCCCGTGACCGCGCGCGACGCGTGTGCTACAGTCCAAAGCGTTATTGTTTCGATTTGGTTACGGCGTGCGGGGGCGTATGGCTGAGACTACAAAACCGAGCCGCAGAAGGCGGAGTGCCGCGCCGGTTAACCGACGCATAACATCGGTGACGTGGGGCAAACACGCCTCGGGGTTTGACGGCTCGTTCAAGCGCACTAAATACGGCTATCCTTCGACAGGTGCTCGCTTGGCAATGCAGGCAGAGTCCTCGCTGTGGGGCCGCAAACGCGTGGTGGGCTCAAAGCTCAAGCACGACGGCACGCTCGGCTACATCAGCCGCGGGGCGGCTCGCCGCAGTGGGCTCAATCCTGCTGGTTGGCATCGTTATGTGCCGATCGCGGTCGTCGTTGCAGTGATCGTCATCGCACTCGCTGCGCTTGGCTACGCCGGCGGTGGCGCCAACTTGGACGCGGTGTTTAAATCGCCCGAGCTCGCGCATGCAGGCACAGAAGTTGTCGAGGGCGCTCAGACCCAGACGGGCGTCGCGCCCCAGCGCGGCATGGTCGCGGCAGCCTCCACCATCGCCGACGCTCAAAAGGACGAGGACGAGCAAGACGACGACGCCGAAACGACCCAGACGAACGAAACGACGACAACTCCATCGGCAAGATAAGTTGCGAGCGGGTCCGCCGTTCGTTAGAACGGCGGAACTAATTACTTTACATACACCACGTTGTCGCGGCGGGGTTTGGGCTCGGGTAGCGTGTCCTCGGCATAGCCCAGAATGCAGTGACCGACACCGCGCAGGCTGCCGTCGGCGGGCAGGCCCCAGCTTGCCAGCAGTTCCAAGCCTTCGGGCGAGTCGAAGACCTCATGTGCGCGGTGAATCCAGCACGAATCGACACCCAGTGCATAGGCGGCGTTGAGCAAGTTGCCCATGGCGAGCGAGCCGTCTTCCAGATGTGTGGGCACGCTGCGGTCAACCAGCACCACCACAACGGTCTTGGCGCCATAGAAGGGGTCGCCGTTGCTGCCCATGACCTGGGCGTTGAGCTGCGAGAGACGCTTGACGGTCGTGGGGTCGGTGACGGCGACAAACGTCACCGGCTGGCGCCCCATGCCGCTCGGTGCATATTGGCCGGCTTCGATAATACGTGCAAGCTTTTCGGCCTCGACGGGACGATCGCTGTAGTTGCGGCAGCTGCGGCGGTGAATGAGCGCTTCGATAGTCTCCATGGTGTCTCCTTGCGGTGGCGTTGCAGATGTCCCGTTCATACCCGCCGGACTCAAACGATAGACGGTCAATTGCCCGGCCAAAAGGATAGATTCCAATTGGGAAAGTAGGTTTGCATAAAAGTACCTTCAGAATGTGACAAACAAATGGGATGGTTAAACGTTTTATCCCGTCTACCCTGCGGTTTTTTACCACTTGCCTAAATGACGAACGCATAACCTCTGATAAAGGTTTTACTAAAGGAGTACCAACGTTTATCAATGCGCCGTGGTGGCGCCGGGCCAGGAGGTAACATCATGTTCCAGGCTGGAGATGTCGTCGAGACCGATTTCGAAGGATTTCTGAAGCTGCTGCGTTCCAAGACGCGCGCTTTCGTGTCGATTAACGATCACGAGTACTACATCACGCACACCGATGGCTATTGGCGTGTTCAGGATTGCGAGGCCCTCAACGACAAGGGCCACTTTACTGACTGCTCCGAGCTGGTCAACACGGTCTGCGAGGTCGTCGAGCTGCCGTGGATCTGTGGCAAGAGCCTGCATGATAGCTTCTCGGGCGCTACGGTCTATGAGGCCGTTGCCGCTTAACAGGCAATAAAACCCGATTTTCACGCGACCGCTGGCGCCGCCCCCGCGCCGGCGGTCTTTTTCTGCCGATAGGCCATAAAAGTGCACGCATTTGCGGAGAGCCTGTTGACGATAGTCAAAACTCGGACTAATCTAGAGACATGAAATTGGTCAAAAATCGGACAATCGAATGGTGGGATAGATGAATAGTGCGGTTACACTGGTCGACTTCGACCGGTTGCTCAATGGACTCGACCATATCTATTCGGAGTTCTCGCGCGCCTGCGGTCTTTCGGACTGCGCTTACTGGATGCTCGTCGATACCAGCACGGCGGGCGGCAGTGTTGCCGTAAGCCGTCTGACAAGCGAATGGTTCTACAGCAAGCAGACTATCAACTCGGCAATTAAAACCTTGACGGCGCGGGGCTTCGCAACGTTGGAGTTTGCCGAAGGCAGCCGTAAGAACAAGGTTGTGCGACTGACCGCAGAAGGTATGCAGTTTGCCAAGCGCTACGCGTTGCCGGCGCAAAAAGCCGAGCAACAGGCATTCGAGGCGCTCGAGCCGTGGGAACAGCGCGAGATCATGCGCTTGGTCGGTAAGTTCTCCCATGTTCTTAACGAAGAGTGCGAGGCATTTAAACGGCAAGTTGCCGCCGAGAACGAGGCTGACGATAAGGGCGAGGGGGAGACATGCGACTCTTAATGAGGTTTATGAGGCCGTACCGCGGTCTGATCGCGGTGACGCTGCTGGTGCTGCTAATCGACAACGTCGGTACGCTGTTGGTTCCCACGATGCTGGCGAATATGGTCAACACCGGCATCACCACGGGCGATGTCGACTACATCCTGCGCAACGGCCTCTACATGCTTATCGCGACCGGCATGGCCAGCGGCGGCGCGGTGCTGGGCTGCTACCTTTCGGCCCGTCTGGCGGCCAATGTGGCCTGCGACATCCGCAACGCCGTCTACGATAAGTCGCTCGAGCTGTCCGCCAGCGACTTTGAGCGCTTTGGCACGGGATCGATGATCACGCGCTCGCTCAACGACATCAACGTGATCCAGCAAGCGATCCTGCAGACCATTCAGCTGGTGCTGCCGGTACCGTTCTTGGCCGTGGCGGGCATCATCTTCGCCTGGCTCATCGATCCTGCTATGGGTACGCTGCTGGGCGTGGTCGTTGCGATCGTGCTGGTGGCGGCGGTCTTTACCGTTGCCAACGCCGCGCCGATCTTTATGCGCTTGCAGAGCTTTATCGACCGCATGAACGTGGTGCTGCGCGAGAACATCGTGGGCGTTCGCGTCATCCGCGCTTTTAATAAAGAGCGCCACGAGGAGCAGCGTCTGGACGAGGTGTTTAGCGATTACGCCGCCAACGCCATCAAAGTCAACCATCTGTTTGTGGGCCTCGACAGCTCCACCTTCTTTTTGATGAACATCGCAGAGGTGGCGGTACTGTGGGTGGGCGGCAACCGCGTGGGCGCCCACGCCATGCAGATCGCGAGCATCTCGGCGGTGCTGGAGTACGCGCTTCTGATCCTGTTCTTTGTGATGATGGCGCAGATGGTGGTGCTGACGCTTCCGCGTGCCGCCGCATGTCTGAACCGCGCACAGCAGGTGCTGGAGATTGAACCGAGCATCGTCGATGGCCAGCGTACGCTCGATGCGGCCGCGTCCGACTCAAAGGACGGGGCCGATGCGGTCGCCGTGTTCGATCATATGTCGTTTCGCTTTGACGACGCCGACGAGGACACCCTGTGCGATCTGAACTTTACCTGTCGCCGCGGTCAGACGACCGCGATTGTGGGCTCGACGGGCTCGGGCAAGTCGACGGTGGCAAAGCTTCTGCTGCGCTTCCACGATGCCACCAAGGGCGTCATTCGCCTGGACGGCGTGGATCTGCGCGAGCTTTCGCAAGGTGAGATTCGCGGGCGCATTGCCTATGTGCCGCAAAAGGCATGGCTGTTCTCGGGCACCGTGGCAAGCAATCTGCGCTTTGGCAACGAAGACGCGACTGAGGCCGACATGCTTCATGCGCTCCAGGTTGCCCAGAGCACCTTTGTGCTCGACCAGCCCCAGAGGCTCGATACGCCGGTTGCCCAGGGCGGTACGAACTTTTCAGGCGGCCAGCGCCAGCGCCTGGCCATTGCTCGTGCGCTCATGAAGCATGCCGACCTGTATATCTTCGACGACAGTTTTTCGGCCCTGGACTTTAAGACCGATGCGGCCCTGCGCCATGCGCTGCAGGACGAGACGCGTGACGCTGCGGTGCTCATCATCGCGCAGCGCATCTCGACGATCTTGCATGCCGACCAGATCGTAGTGCTCAAGGACGGCGAGGTCGCGGGCCTAGGCACGCACGACGAGCTCATGGAAACCTGCGAGGTGTACCGCGCTATCGCGGAATCGCAGATGAAGGGAGGTGAGTAGCATGACCGAGGAGCTCAAGAAGCAGGGCGGCGTTGATGACGCCGCTGCCGCGGGACTGGTTGAGGAAACGGCTGCCGCGGTACCCGAGCTGGATGACGCCGCCAGGGCCGCGGCCGAGCGCGAGGCTCGCCGCCAAGCACTCTACGAGGAAAACGAGCGCGCCGAGGACGAGCGCGCCCGCGCCGAGGCGGAGCGCATGCGTGACGTGGATGACGAAGACGAGGACGAGACGCCTCGGGATACCTGGGCGACGGTGCGCCGTTTGTGGAACGAGGCTACCGGCGACCATTGGCGCTTCTATATCGTGTTCGTGAGCATCGTGTTCTACGTCATCTTTAACACCGCCGCGCCGGCATACAGCGCTCATGTCATCGACGAGCTGTGGGGCCACATACAAGCGGCGTTTGCCAGCGGAACCACCTTTAGCATCGCCTGGGACCAATGCGGTAAGACCATCTTTGTCTACTTTTTAATCTGGACGGCCGCCGGATCGTTCTATGCGCTGCAGAGTTTTTTGATGTCGAGTGTTGCTGAGCGCCTCAACCTGCGCCTGCGCAACCGCATCGCGCAAAAGCTCAGCCGTCTGCCGCTCGCTTACTTTGATGCGCATCGCCCCGGTGAGGTAGTCAGCCGCGCGACCAACGACCTGGACAAGATGTCCGAGAGCATGCAGCGCGGATTGCTGCAGCTGCTGGTGTCGATCGGCACCGTGACGGGCGCCATCATCATGATGTTCGTCTATAGCGTTAGGCTCACGTTGATCTTTTTGGGTTTTACGGCGGTATCGCTGCTGGTGACCAAGGTGGTCTCGCGCCGCACGCATGACGTAACCGGTGAGCGCCAGGAATGGGTCTCCAAGATTACGAGCGCGGTTGAGGAGGGTTACTCGGGCCGTTTGGTGATTCGCGCATTCAACCGCGAGCACCAGAGCTCTGCTGAGGTGCACGAGGCCTCGGGCGAGCTGGCGCGCGTGAGTGCCAAGGCCGACTTTATGATCAATGCCGTCGGCCCTGCGGTACGCTTTATCGGCCGTTTGGCGCAGATCGTGATCGCGCTGGTGGGCTGCAGCATGCTGGTTGCCGGTCACATGACCGTCGGCGTGTTCCAGGCGTTCTTCCAGTTTATCTACGAGGCGTCCGAACCCATGACGCAGCTGTCGTTTACCTTCAACTCGCTGCAGAGCGCGCTGGCGAGCGCAGAGCGCGTGTTCGACCTGCTCGATGAGCCCGAGATGGAGGCCGATCCGCTGCCGGACGAGGCCGCCAAGCTGCCGGGTCGCGTTGAGGGCCGCGTCGCTTTTGAGCATGTGCGCTTTGGCTATTCGCCCGACAAGCCGCTTATGCGCGACGTGTCGTTTGCTGCCGAGCCGGGCCAGAAGATTGCCGTGGTGGGAACCACGGGCGCAGGCAAGACGACGCTCATCAACCTGCTCATGCGCTTCTACGAGATTGACGGCGGGCGTATTACGCTCGACGGCGTGGACACGAGCCGTATGGATCGTGGCGAGCTGCGCCAGCGGTTTGGCATGGTGTTGCAGGACGCCTGGCTGTTCGACGGAACGATTGCCGAGAACATCGCCTACGGCTGCCCCGAGGCAACGCGCGAGGAGATTGTTGCGGCTGCGCGCGCCGCCCAGGTTGACTTCTTTGTGCGCACCATGCCGCAGGGCTACGACACGCGCGTGGCCAACGATGCCGAAAGCATTAGCCAGGGTCAGCGCCAGCTGCTGACCATTGCGCGCGTGCTGCTCAACAACCCGGCGATTCTCATCCTGGACGAGGCGACCTCAAGCGTGGACACGCGTACCGAGCTTGCCATCGGCCGCGCCATGGACGCGCTCATGCGCGGGCGTACGAGCTTTGTGATCGCGCACCGTCTGTCGACGATTGTTGATGCCGACTTGATCTTGGTCATGGACCACGGCAACATCATCGAGCAAGGCACGCACCAAGAACTGTTGGCTGCCGAAGGGGCCTACGCCGACCTCTATCTGAGCCAGTTCGCATAATGTGACAAAGGGACAGCCCCACATGTCACATCGAAAAGAAGGCGCGCCGGGGATGAATTCCCTGGCGCGCCTTCTTGCGTTGATGCGGGTCTGTACCGTCCGCAGCCCTAGCGTTCGTCCACGAGCTTGGCGACGAGGGCTTTGAGCTCGGCCACCTCTCGCTCGAGTTCCTTGACGCGGCGGGCATTCTCGGTGATGCCTTGACGGTTGAGGGCACTCTGCTCGGCGGCATCGTCGGGCATGTATTCGCGGTGCTGCTTGGCGTCGAAGCTTTCCTCGAACACACGGCAGCCGTTGCGCTTGATGATGCGCCCGGGCACGCCCACGACGGTGCAGTTGTCGGGGACGTCTTTGACGACGACCGAGTTGCTGCCGATTTTGACGTTGTTGCCGATGCGGATGTTGCCGAGTACCTTGGCACCGGTGCCCACGGTGACGTTGTTGCCGAGCGTTGGGTGGCGTTTGCCGGTCTCGTTGCCGGTACCGCCGAGCGTGACGCCCTGATAGAGTACGCAGTTGTCGCCCACAATGGTGGTCTCGCCAATAACGACGCCCATGGCGTGGTCGATAAAGAAGTGCTTGCCAATCTGCGCGGCAGGGTGAATCTCGACGCCGGTGATATGGCGGGTGAGCTGCGAGAGCACGCGGGCGAGCGATCGGTGGCCGTGCTCCCAGAGCCAATGCTCGGGTACGTGGTTCCACTTGGCGTGCAGGCCGGGGTAAGAAAGGAAGATGACTAGGCCGTTTTGCGCGGCGGGGTCCTGTGCCTGGACGGTCTTGATGTCCTCGCGAATGGTATTGATAAAGCTCACCGGCCGCCCTCCCTTAGCGCCGCGACAATGCAATTCAATAAAGTATAGCGATTCGCTAGGGATTAGGAAGAGCAATCTTGCTCGGCTTTGCGCGACAGGTGTCAATTATGCAAACTTGCTGGTAATGAAGTCACGCTTTTGTAAGGTCGTGTGCGTTGCCGCGTCACAACCGTATACTGGTCAACTTGGACGTATCCGCGCCCACAACTGAGAGGTTTTACTTCATGGGTTTCATCAATTTTATCGCCGAGCTGCTCAAAGACCCGCGCACCGCGATTGCCAGCTGGATCGCCGCCGGCCCGCTTATGGCCTACGGCTGCGTGTTCCTGATCATCTTCATCGAGACGGGCGTGGTATTCTTCCCGTTCCTTCCCGGCGATTCGCTGCTGTTCGCCTCGGGTTTCTTTGCCCATAACGGCGGCTTTAACATCGTGGCTCTGTTGGCCGTCGCATGGTCTGCTGCCATCTTGGGCGATCAGTGCAACTTTATGATTGGCCATTTCTTTGGCAAAAAGATTATCGCTTCGGGCAAGGTGAAGGCCATGACGCCCGAGCGCATCAAAAAGTCCGAGGACTTCTTGGACAAGTGGGGTCACCTGGCCATCTTCCTGGGTCGCTTCTTCCCGTTTATCCGCACCTTTGTGCCCTTTATCGCCGGCATGGGCGGCATGCACTGGCGCAACTTCGTTATCTTTAACGTGCTGGGCGGCATTACCTGGTCGACGGTCTTTACGCTGCTGGGCTACTTCTTTGGCGGCATTCCCTTTGTGCAGGAGCACTTTGAGCTGCTGATTATCGGCATCGTCGCCGTGTCGATCATTCCGACCGTGGTCGGCTTGGTTAAGGCTAAACTGGGCAAAAAGAACGCATAGCTCGAGGCAGCGCACAAACTGTGTCGTTGAGGCCCGCCACTGCTTACGGTGGCGGGCCTCTTTAGCTTCGGTTGAATGAAAATACTTTACTTAGTTAAAGAAAAGCGTTTTATCAGGCGTGTGCGGGGAGTACAATCTCGTGCATGCGAATCGACGTGCCATGGGCTTTGGTGTTGTCCGCGTGTCCCGTCCGGCTCTACGCTCCGGGCGTGCGACGTTGCGACGCGGTCGGCCTCGGTCCTTGCGTGCGAGTTCGCGAGTATGCAACTGTGTATGTAAGGAGCGACACATGACTGTCGAGAAGAAGGATATCGATTGGGGTAGCCTCGGCTTTGGCTACATGAAGACCGATTACAGCTACGAGGCCCATTGGAAGGATGGCGAGTGGGACGAGGGCGGCCTGACCACCGACCACACCCTGCATGTCTCCGAGTGCGGCGGCATCTTCCATTACTGCCAGGAGGTCTTTGAGGGCCTGAAAGCCTACACCGCCGAGGACGGCAGCATCGTCTGCTTCCGTCCCGATATGAACGCCGAGCGTATGTACAACTCTGCCCAGCGCCTCGAGATGCCCCCGTTCCCCAAGGACAAGTTTGTTGAGGCCGTCAAGCAGGTCGTTTCTGCCAACGCCGCCTGGGTTCCGCCTTTTGGCTCCGGCGCGACCCTGTACGTGCGTCCGTTTATGATCGGCTCCGGTGACGTGATTGGCGTGGCTCCCGCTCCTGAGTACACGTTCCGCATTCTCGTGACTCCGGTCGGTCCGTACTTTAAGGGCGGCCTCAAGCCCGTCAAGCTGCGCGTTTCCGAGTACGACCGCGCCGCACCGCACGGCACCGGCAACATCAAGGCTGGCCTGAACTACGCCATGTCCCTCAAGCCCACGATGGAGGCCCATCGCGAGGGCTATGCCGAGAACCTGTATCTCGACTCTGAGTCCCGCACCTATGTCGAGGAGACCGGCGGCGCGAACGTTCTGTTCGTGAAGGAGGACGGCACGCTCGTCGTTCCGCAGTCGCACACCGACTCCATCTTGCCCTCCATCACCCGTCGTTCGCTTGTTCAGGTTGCCGAGGACCTGGGCATGACCGTTGACCAGCGTCCCGTCGAGTGGGCTGAGGTCAAGTCCGGCACCTTTGTTGAGTGCGGCCTGTGCGGCACCGCTGCCGTCATTTCCCCGGTGGGCGAGATCGACAACAAGGTCTATGGTGCCGATGAGACCGTGACCTTCCCGGCTGGCTACACCGAGATTGGCCCCGTGATGAAGAAGCTCCGCGAGACCCTGACCGGCATCCAATCTGGTGCTGTCGAGGATAAGCACGACTGGGTTCACACCGTCGCGTAAGCTGCCATAGCTGTTCGGCCCGAGGGCAACCTTCCTTTCCGGCGCGTCCTCGGACATGCAAGAACCTCCGCAGCGCACTTCGTGCGGCGGAGGTTCTTTCGTCCTGCGGAGTGCGCCGGAAAGGAAGGCCGCGCTTTTGTTTTGGTTCGCGCCATGTGGGGGTGGTGGCGACGTGCATTTTTGCGAGTATTCTGCAATCGAAGGCCCCTGCATACCGACCTCGGGCAAAAAATCGGGATTTCTCGATGTTTTCTACGAATGATGGGCGGGGTTATGGGCTGACAGCGTTTGATTTGCAGGGATATTTGCGCTCTTTGGCATTTATCGCGGTGCCCGAAGCCCTTGGTTATGTTGAATACTCCTAAAAATGCACGGCGCTTAGAGGGGGAGCTTCGCGAAAAAGGAAACCGCCCCGTCGAAGTATGCATTCGACGGGGCGGTTTATGCATTTGGCCGATTAAGGATGCGCTGCCAAACTACTAGAACTTGACGGTCGGGGCCTGGCGGGCTGCTTCGGCGGCCTCGAAGCCCTGGCGCTCCTTAAACTGGAAGATGCCGGCAAAGATGACAGCCGGGAACGTCTGAATGGCGTTGTTGTAGCTGAGCACGCAGTCGTTGTAGCTCTGGCGTGCATAGCTAATCTTGTTCTCGGTATCCTCGAGCGACGCCTGCAGCTGCGTAAAGTTGGTGTTTGCCTTAAGGTCGGGATAGGCCTCGGCTACGGCGAAGAGCTGGCGTAGCGCACCGGTCAGCACGTTGTCGGCCTCCATCTTGGCCTCGGGCGTGGTGGCCTTGACGGCGGTGTTACGCGCGCTGATCACGGCGGAGAGCGTCTCTTGCTCGTGCTTGGCGTAGCCCTTGACGGTCTCGACCAGGTTGGGGATCAGGTCGTTGCGGCGCTGCAGCTGCGTATCGATGTTCTGCCAGGCGTTATCGATGCGGTTACGCTTGGTGACCATGTTGTTGTAAATGCCGGCGATGGCGCAGACAATCACAATGACAACAACGATGCCGATGATGACGGTAATCATGATGTCTCCGTTTCGAATGGCCGCGGCGGCATGCGCCAGCTGCCGTTGGTATAACGCTACTAGTATACCCGCAACGTTTTGCCGTGCCGAACTTTCCGGTAAGCGTTATGTTTTCGGCGGGGTCGGCACCGGGGTAAAACGCGCGAGGTACAGGTGTAAGATATGCGACAGATTGACGAGTACTGTCTTTGCCCTGAGGATGGCGATACGGATGGACCTTCGCATCAAGAAAACCTATCGTGCCCTGTTCGATGCTTTCACCGAGCTTCTCGAGGAGCATCGTTTTGAGGACCTGACGGTTGCCATGCTGTGCGACCGCGCCATGATTCGCCGCACGACGTTCTACAAGCACTTTCGCGACAAGAACGATTACTTTGCCTTTTATATCGATGAGCTCATGTCCGGCTTGCCGCAAAAACAGCCCGATGAGGCCGGCACAGTGTCTGCCGAGGACGTGCGCGCGCTTCGGCACGCGATTTTGGACGATGCCATGGATTTGATTCTGGCGCACGAGCAACTCATGGATAACATTTTGGCAAGCAGCATGTCGGGCATGTTGACCAACGTTATTTGCGATCGTATTGCCCGCTCCATCCGCGAGCGTGTGATGAACGTGCTTGCCGAGGATGCCCTGGCCCCCGTGTCGCTCGAGACGACGTCTGAGTTTGTCGCCGGCGGTATTATTCGACTTTTCACGATATGGTGGGAATCGGGCCACGATCTTGAGCGTCGACCCGAGATGGCCGACGTGGTCGATGCGCTGTTTGAGCGGACCATGACACCGGTGCATCACTAAAAGTGGCGGAGAGAGGGGGATTCGAACCCCCGGAACGCTCTCGCGCTCAACGGTTTTCAAGACCGCCGCATTCAACCGCTCTGCCATCTCTCCGTGAGTCGTAATGATAGCATCGTTTTGGATTTGCAACAGAGGAGGCGAACGATGACGAGCACCGGAATCGATGAGAAGTTCATGCGTGAGGCGCTGTCGGAGGCGCGTGCCGCCGCGGCGGTGGGCGAGGTGCCGATCGGTGCCGTAGTGGTGCGCGCGGGTGAGATTGTCGCGCGGGCGCATAATCGCCGCGAGCTCGACCAGGATCCTTCGGCGCATGCCGAGTTTGCGGCCCTATGCGCCGCCGCTCAGTCGCTTGGACGTTGGCGCCTTTCCGATTGTACGGTCTACGTGACGCTCGAGCCCTGCTGCATGTGCGCGGGGCTTATGGTTAATGCGCGCGTGGGGCGCTGCGTGTACGGCGCGGCCGATGCTAAGGCGGGCGCTCTGGGGTCGCTATACGACCTCAATGCCGATTCGCGCCTGAATCATCAGTTTAACGTACATGCCGGCGTGCTGGCAGACGAGTGTCGTGAGGTGTTGAGCGGCTATTTTGCTGGACTGCGCAGTGTCGACGGCGTCGGTTGCGATTGTGGTATGAACCTTGAGGCACATGCGGCCCACGCCGAGGCGCTCGCGGGTGTTGGGGATCTCGCCGACGAGACGCTCAACTATGGCCCCGTGCAGCGGCGGCCCCGCCGTGTGCTGCTGGCGATTGATTCCTTTAAAGGCAACGTTTCGAGCGCGCAGGCAGAGACGGCCGTTGCCGAAGGCGTGCGCCGCGTGTGGCCCGATGCCCAAGTAAGCGCGCTGCCGCTGGCGGATGGCGGTGAGGGAACGCTCGATGCCGTTGCCGCGTGCGGCGGTGAGATTGTGACCTGCGAGGTGGCAGGTCCCTTGGGCAAGCGCGTGGCTGCCCGGATGCTGGTGGACGGCGAGCACGAGTCGGCTGTCATTGAGATGGCCGAAGCCGCGGGCATCGGGTACTCGCCGTGCACGGAGTCGGCGGCGTTGGCCGCGACGACCTATGGCGTGGGCGAGCTGATGCTTCGTGCGGTTCGCGCGGGGGCGAGGACCCTATATATAGGGCTGGGCGGCAGCGCCACCAACGACGGCGGTGCCGGTATGCTGCAGGCGCTGGGCGCGCGTCTTGTCGATGACCGTGGCTGCGATATCGCGCCGGGGCTCACGGGCCTTGAACACGTGGCGAGTATCGATTTGGCACCGGCGCTACGGGCACTGAATGGCGCGCGTGTCGTGGTGCTTTCCGATGTCGAGAATCCGCTCGTGGGGCGTCGCGGGGCGCTTGCGGTGTTTGGCGGGCAAAAGGGCCTGCCGACAGACGATGTCGAAGCGCTGGGCGGGTACGACGACTGGATGGTCGGTTACGGTCGCCTGCTCGATACGGCGATTGCCGAGGCACGGGCTCAGAGGTTACTGCGCGCGCCCGAGGGCGCGCGGACATTTGGTTCGGTGCTCGGTGTGCCCGGCGCCGGTGCCGCTGGCGGTCTGGGCGCCGCGCTGCTAGCGCTCGGTGCAGAGCTACATTCGGGCGTGGAGACGGTGCTTGATCTAATTGGGTTTGACGAGCGCGTGCGGGATGTCGATCTGGTCATAACGGGCGAGGGCAATATGGACGATCAATCCGCTGCCGGTAAGGCGCCGGTGGGTGTGGCCCGCCGTGCCAAGCGCTATAGCAAGCCGGTGGTCGCCGTCGTGGGCGGTCGCGCTGACAACCTGGATGCGGTGTATGAGCAGGGCGTCGACCTGGTTTTGACGATCTGCCGCAAGCCCATGGGCCTTGAGCTGGCGCTCGATCCCCAAGAAGCCATAACCAACCTTATCTGCGCCGGCGAGTCTGCCTCTCGATCCTACGACCTCGCCCGCCTCTAAAACCCATCCCCTCGATAAGTTGCGGTGAAATACGGAGTGTTTTTGCCTTTAAGGTACCAATTCAGTCCGTATTCCACCGCAACTTCGTGAATGGTCATCCGAGGCTGGTCGACATGGGTTTCGAGTCGGACCGTTTGCCACGAAACACGGCTATCTACTACGTTTAACCGACCACCCTCGACTATCTCTGAATTTGCAAAAATGAAACCGCAGGTAGAGAGCTTGCCGATTTCCGAAAAAGTCGGCTATGGTCGACCCCCGCGACCAAAACGTAGTAGATGGGCCCTTTTCGTGGCGCAGCACCAGATCAGTCTTTTTGGGACGGGGCTTTCTTGGCTACTTTCGTCACCCTGATGTCCCCAGTCAAAAAGTAGTCAAAAAAGCCTCGTCCCAAATTAGCTGTCTTGCCCCATCGGGCGGGAGCAGGTAATATATATCGAGCGCCTAGCGCGTTCGATGGGTTCGGATGACGATATGTTCCGAATCTGGTCAGGTCCGGAAGGAAGCAGCCATAAGGAGCCTCTGTCGGGCATCCGAATCCATCGAGTGCGCAGGCGCTTTTTGGTGCCGCGGCTACCCGCGAGTGCCGGCAGGGCGCTTGGTGTCTCGCTGGTCCTCGGCTTCGCCTGCGGGATCGCTCAACTACCAAGCGCCCTGCCGGCACTCGCGGGTAGCCGACCAAAACCGCCTGAAGGGTCACATTTATCTGAATAATTTAATCCCGTGCCTTTTGCTGCTCGCTGGCGTTGTCTGGGCATTGATGGCTACGTAGTTTAAGAGGCGGCGGTGCTGTTGTTTGAATTTTTGCAGTTAAAGAGGTCCGTTTCCCTAGGTGGGGAAACGGACCTCTTTTTGTCTCTGGGCTTGTGGATTGGCGAAGACAATAACCGCT